>JAKZUY010000101.1:0-9533 GCA_047516345.1 Dehalococcoidia bacterium
ACGAAACGCAAGCCACCGGCCCTGGAGCGCGACTGAAACAGGTGAAAGCGGACGTACCCGGCACGGGCCCCGGCTATGTCCGCGAACTAAGATAGGGCCATGTGCGGAAGATTCGTTCTGATACAGGTCGGTGAACTTGGCGTACGTTTCACGGCCGTCGCCAGATATCCAAGTGACTATCGGCCCGATCTGACTAAACTACCGGGCGCCCTGGAACAGCCCCGCTACAACATCGCTCCGACGCAGCAGATACTCACGATCACGAACGAGAGCGGCGATCGTGTGATCGAACCGATGCGCTGGGGGCTTATTCCATCGTGGGCCAAAGACGGCCAAACACTGCCGATTAACATCAACGCCAGGGACGACCGCATGGCAACCGGCGGATTCTGGCGTCGTCCGCTGAGAAACCAGCGGTGCCTGGTGCCTGCAGACGGCTACTACGAATGGACGGGGTCCAAGTCGACTCGCACGCCTGTGTTCATCCGCCGCAGGGACGGACAGACGTTCGCCTTTGCCGGACTTTACGACACGTGGCGCCATCCTGTTACCGGCGAACTGACGAGGTCTTGCGCAATCGTGACGACATCCCCGAATCCGGCCCTCCGGCAGATTCACCCTCGCATGCCAGCCATCCTCGGAATCGAGGCCGAAACCCTGTGGCTCGACCCCGTCACGGTCGATCCGGAACCGCTTCAGTCCCTCATTCATCCATACCCCGAGGAGGAACTCGAGAGTTACCCAGTCGAAAAGACCGTCAATCGGGCGAAGGCTCAGGGGCCGCAACTGATCGAGCGAGCGCCATCGCAACCGAGCCTGCCTGACTTGACCCGGAATCCGTCCTGATTATGCGTACGAGTCACGATGCCCAGGGCAGGGCATTCGCCTCCAAACGAAAACCCGGGCCGCCAAAACCCGGCAGGGTGCGGTGATCCAACATGAACGAACCGGAAGACCCGCAGGACGTTCGGCCTCCGCGGAAGAACGAGGGACCGAGTGAACGGGACATCGACCGCTCATGGACGGACGAATCCGGCGGTGGGAACCCAGGTGGATGGACCGACCGATGGTGGCAGATTCTCATCACGTTGGTCGGCCTTGTCATCATCTTTTCGTTGCTCATCACCGTCCTGCCGTTCCGGTCCAGAAACACCAACGTCCAGCCGAAACTGGAAAGCGGAACGGTCGTCCGCGTCATCGACGGCCGCACTATTTTTGTACGCGTCGGGAAAGCTGAGGTGGAAGTCCGATACATCGGCGTCGCCACGCCGGAATATGGCCATCCGTGGCACGACCTTGTGACTGAAGTAAACAGAAACTGGGTAGTAGGCAAGGACGTGCAGATGGAGCGGGACAGGATCGACGCCGACACGCAGGGCAGGCTGCTCAGGTACGTATACGTCGATGGCGCCATGGTGAACGCCGCTCTCATTGCCGTCGGACTGGGCACCAGATCGACAGAGGAAAACGCGCGCTACTCAGACGGTTTCCGCCGCCTCGAGGCCAAAGCCCAAGACGAGCAACTCGGCATTTGGGCTACAGGGCAAGAGGATAGCCCAACGCCATCAGTTCAATCACCGGACCGCTCCACGTGATGCGCTACGAATGGCGTTTACTTTGACGTCCGGAAACCCATCGAGGACGTCAGGTTCCTCTCGACGTGAGACCGTTTGGAGCGCGCTTTTCGGCGATCCGGTTTACCGGCGGCTTTGGGCCATGGGCGCCACCACGAACATCATGCGGTGGCTGGAGACAGTGGCACTGGGTTTCTTCGTCTACGAGTTGACCGGATCCCCGTTTTGGGTGGCGTTCGTCGGGCTCCTCAGGATGCTGCCCATGCTGGTCCTGGGAGCCTTCGTCGGCGTAATTGCAGATCGAATCGACCGTCGCCTGCTGCTGATGGCCGGCACGTCTCTTCTCGCCGTCACCTACGCCGTTTTGGCCGCGCTTGCGATTACCGAACACATACAGTTTTGGCACGTTGCGACTGGAGCGTTTCTGGCAGGTCTCGTGTGGGTGATCGACTTTCCGGCGCGGCGCTCGATGATCGCCGAGGTTGTCCAACCCCAGCAACTCGCCACGGCGATGGGCCTCGAGATGGCGACGAGCAATTTTTCGAGGATGCTAGGACCCCTGATTGCAGGGGGATTCCTGGTCACAGTCGGGATTGCAGGTGCATACACCGCCGGTGTGGGGCTATTCATATGCGCATTTCTGATGGCGGCGACGCTCAAATACAGCGCGCCCGCCACTTCTTGTAGCGCGGCACGCCCACTGCGAAACCTCATAGAAGGCATCCGCTACATTCGCTCCGACGCGGTGGTGGTAATGACGTTGGCAATAACGGTTGCGATGAACGCATTCGCGTTCCCGTACAGCCACATGGTGCCTGTGATTGCTGACGAGAAGCTTGGCGCGGGTGCCATAGGGCTGGGAATCTTGTTTAGCGTAGAGGGGGCTGGCGCGACCTTGGGGTCGCTGCTCATCGCCGCCCGCGCCACACCGAAGTATTACACCCGGGTATACGTATACGGCTCGCTTGCGTTCTTGCTGGCCGTTTTGATGTTCTCTTTAGCTCCCTGGTACGCATTGGCCTTGGCGTTGCTCTTCGCCGGAGGATTCGGGAACGCCGCATTCGGCGCCTTGCAGAGCATCATCATCATCACGTCGACTCCGCCCGAGATGCGCGGGCGGGTCCTGGGGGTTCTGGCCGTGGCGATCGGAACCGGACCTATTGGAGCGTTGCAGGTGGGACTGCTGGCGGTCTGGCTAGGCGCGCCCGTGGCGGTGATGGCTACAGCTACCGCGGGGATAATCGTCCTGGCGGGCGCTGTGGCCGTGTACCCGGGATATATGAGGATTCATAGATTCGGAGGAGTCGCAAACTTGGCGAGGCAACGGGCTCAACTCCGGTCCCGTAGAGCCAGCGCGAAAATGTAGAGGGCGACGGCCAGAAATATCGCCCACATCAAAAACCGCGGGTTGATCCGGTTCAACTCGTACAACTATCTGGATTTGAGACAACCCGCAAAGTAACCGTCCCTACGACTGTGCCGCCGGAGATTCGGCCGACCGGCAACCCGATGATGCAACACGCCGTTCGCACGCCGCAACATTATGCCAACTTAAATCCGCAACCACCGGCCGTGCCTATGTCGGAACTTCCTTACTGGACTGAATGACGGTTAAACAATGCTCGATAGAGAAAAATACTCTGCGATTGTGCTCGACATCGACGGCACGATGGTCGGGCCGGACCGCGTCATTCCGGATCGACTAAAGGCAGCGGCAATGGCTGCCGAGAGGACGGGCGCGGTCGTGCTGATCGCCACGGGCCGAATGTTGCGCAGCTCCCTCCATTTCGCCAGAGAACTGGGAACCCGGGGCCCGGTCATCTGCTATCAGGGAGCTCTGACGGTCGATTCCGACCTGACAACAGCGCTGCGCCACGTGCGGCTCGACGAAGATACCGCAAATATGGCCATTGAGACGTTTGGCCAACTCGGAGCTCAAATCAACATCTTTATCGACGACGATGTCTACATTCAAGGGGCAACGCCGTGGTCACAGGGCTACGCTGAGCGAATGGATATCGAACCCATACTTGTGGATCGCCTTGCTCCGCTCGCAGCCCGCCTACCCACGCTCGTTCTCGGCGTGGTCGAACCCGACGCCGCGGAGGTGGTCACCGCGATCCGGTCTGTAATCGGCGGTGGGGCAAACGTGACACATTCGCTGCCTCATTTCTGTGAAGTCGGCAACATGGCTGCGAGCAAGGAGAAGGCCCTTCAACATCTCGCCGATGCCTGGAAAAAGCCTCCGGCTTGCTTCGCGGCGTTTGGGGATGGGGCGGGCGACGCAGGGATGCTGCGATGGGCCGGTCTCGGCGTGGCCATGGAAAACGGCCATCCTGACGCAATTCGGTCGGCGGACAGGCGCGCCGTCGGGCCGCCTGGCATCGCAGTGGCGAGAATCCTCGAACAACTGCTGGAAAGCGACAGGATAGGACCATGATCTCTCGCGACAAAAACAAGATCGTCGTCTTCGGCGCGCTAAACATGGACCTGATCGTCGAAACGCAAAGGCCGGCCGGACCAGGAGAAACTGCTGAAGGCACCCGTTTCTACACCGCGCCGGGTGGTAAGGGTGGCAATCAGGCTGTTGCGGCGTCACGTCTCGCCGACGGGGTTGATCGGGTCTTGATGGTCGGCCGCATCGGTAACGATGTCTTTGGCCGGCAACTCCGCTCGTACCTCGAAAAACAGCGCGTCAACACCAAACACGTCCAAACGGACATGGGCCAGTCATCCGGAATCGCCGTGATCTTCGTGGAAACGAGTGGTCAGAATTACGTGAACCCGGTGTACGGCGCCAACGCCCGATGCGACGACTGGCAAGCCAGCGACGCCGTAGAGGCCATGAAAAAAGCCGCGGTGCTTCTGGTACAGCAGGAAACCCCACTCGCTCCCACCCTGACTGCGATGCGGGCTGCACGGGAAATGGGTGTCACGGTGGTCCTCGACCCCGCACCGGCCCGCGACCTGCCGGATGGTTTCCTGGAGCAGGCCGACATCATCACCCCGAACCAGTTGGAAGCGGAGGCGCTGGCAGGCGTTCCGGTCACAAATCCGGAAGAGGCGGGGATTGCCGCACGGCGAATCAGGAGCATGGGCATCCCGACTGTTATCGTCACGCTTGGCGAACAGGGCGCTTACGTCGAGGCGGACGACTACTCGGGCCATATCCCCGCATTCGACACGCAAGTCGTGGCAAGCGTAGCGGCAGGCGACGCGTTCAACGGCGCAATGGGATTCGCGTTGTGCGAGGGCATGCCGCTGCGTGACGCAGTCACGTTCGGCTCTGCCGCGGCGGCTGTCAGCGTTTCACGACCCGGGTCACAGGAATCGATGGCCACAAGGGAAGAGGTCGACGCCCAACTGACCGGCAGGCGTCGGCAGGCGGGCATCCAATGAATCAGGGACGCCCGGCCTAGTTCGGCGGAGCGCCCTCTATTTCCCCGACGGACCTGCACCCCGTTCGCTCCATCATGCGAACGAGATCGCGGTTGATCGACCCCGGCAGGCCGGGCCCCTCGTACACGAGCGCCGTATAGAGTTGCGCAGCCGATGCCCCGACGGCCATCAACTGCCACACTTGGCGGGCGGTGCAGACGCCTCCGCAAGCGATGATCTCGCCCCGTTTCCCCAATCTCGCCCGAGTCTCGGCGATCATGCGCAATGTGTCGTCGAACAATGGAGCGCCACTCAGCCCGCCGCGGCCCACCTTCAACCCACCGTGTTCCACCGGACGCGTATTCGCCACAATCACGCCGTCCGCGCCGGAGTCGATGGCCGTCTCAGCCAACGAAATCCCGTTTTCGCGAGACTGACGATTGCGCTCCCACGGCGGTAGTTTGACGAAGAGCGGGCGCTTCTTTCGGCCCGCAACAGCCTGCACCAATACCCTCAGTCGCCCGGGGTCGTGAAATGCTCGCAACCCGCTCGTATTGGGACTCGATATGTTGATTTCCACTGCGGCGCAGTGAGGTTCTATCCGGCGGTGGCACTCGACAACCTCGTCTTCCAACGTGCCGGCAATGCTGACGAACAACTGCGAACGGACGCTTGACGATGCGATGCGACGATTTATGGTGTCGAGGCCCGGACCTGGGAAGCCCATCGCATTTACAAGCGCCCTATGCTCAATCTGCCGCAACAATCTCGGCCCGGGGTTGCCCGGCCGATGGTTCAAGGTCACCGTACCGCCGCTAGCGAAGCCAAAACCAAGATTCAGGAGTGAGCCCAGAAACCTGAACTCCTTGTCGAGTCCGGCGGCCGCGCCCACCGGCGACGGGAATTCCAGCCCTGCGACTGTCGTCCGCAACCGGTCGTCAAACCCCGCGGTCAAAGGCCTCGCAACCGACCACATCCAACCCATGCGCAATAACGCCTCGGCCAACCGCTGGCTGCGTTCAGGAGGTAGCCTGAATATCGCCGGACGAATTAGGGACTTGTAGATGATGTTGACGCCTCTGGCACACTCTACGTGGCGCCGCCTGTCGACCAACGTCTGGTCGATTCGAGCCGACGCCCCCGCGACTCTCAGTCATAATTAGAATATAGGTAGCCGGACGCAATCTGTCGGGCTACGGGCGCGACGATCGGCGGAACACACTATGGCGCTTGATTTTAGAAGAGGAAACCCCGACACCCCTGTCGGCCATGCGATCGTGTACTTCAGCGACTCATCCGATCCTGGGAAAACTGGCGCCACGTACATCATGATTCTTCCAATATCTGTCGATGTGGCCAAGTACGTGCCCCCGTTCTTGTCCGGCCATCTGGAAGGTATGGGCTCTTCCGACGTATCGGGGTTCGCATTTCCGCCCGCCCCCGAACTGGTCGAAGATGAAGGCTTCATAGAGCGAATCGCCGAACTCAGGGGCGACGATCTCATCTTCGGCGGCAGCGGCAATCTCGAGGACACACCGGACCTCATGGGCAGAGTAGGCGAGATGGTGGCCGAGTACCACCACGCCTATCAGGAATCCGTAGGTAAGCGGCAAGAAGCTCCGAATGAGACGGATTCGACCTCGGTGTCGGAAGTCGACGAGGTGATGTACGACATGATGGGCGAGGCCGAGCTTCTAGGAGAGATGTCCACACTCGTTGGCAGGTTGCGATACGCATCTGAAGGCCAGGACAAGGCAACCATCAATGAGTCGGTGGCAAGATTGTTGGCCATCGGCAAACGACTCCCCGATAACCGGAAAATCGACCGTATCGTTGCCGCAGCCACTGACCTCGACGACAAGTCAGCAGACCTGATCAGACTTTACGTAGACCGGGCCTACGCACTGCTGCGGGAGGACTACCGGAGAGTCGGGGTTCTCGACGGGCAGATCGCAGACAGTGACGAGGGCGCTCCAGGCGTAGGCTGATCCGGCTCGTCATTTCACCGAATGGCCGCGAGCGACTCGGTGAGTTGCCGCATAGAGGCGTTGGCACCGCTGGCGATCAGAACGACCTTCTTGCCTTTCAGGGTTTCTTTCATCTCCATCGCAGCTCCCAGCGAAGATGCGCCGGCATATTCAATCAGCGTGCGCGTCGCTTCGATGAAGCGGCCGGCAGCCTCTTTGATTCGCTGATCGCCCACCAAAATGAAATCATGCAGGCTTTTGCGCAGTATCGACTGGGGCAGTTCATAGGAACTCGAAGTTGCGAGTCCCTCAGCTTCCGTTTCCATTTGCGCATTCACCAGGGCGCCGCGCTTCCACGACAAATACCCTGAAGGCGCCTCGGCCGACTGCGCTGCTATCACCTTGGTTGAAGGCGAAACGGCGTCCGACACGATGCACGCCCCTGACGCGCCGCTGCCAGCGCCCATCGGGACGATCATGTAGTCGATCCCGCCAAGGTCCTCGTGAACTTCCAGCGAATACGTCGCGACTCCGGCGATTAGCAACGGCTCGTTCGCCGGATGGACGTAACGGAGATCATTCTCGTTCGCCATTTTTTCGGCGTGCTCCCGCGCGCTGTCAAATACAGGTCCGTGGTGCAGGACGCGGGCGCCGAGGGTGCGCATCGCAGACACCTTGAGCGGGTTCGCGCCCTCGGGAACCACGATCGTTGCCTTCGACCCGTTCACTCTTGCGGCAAATGCGACCGATTGCCCATGATTCCCTGTGGAGGCGGTGATGAACCCCCTTGCCCGTTCGGCCTCAGTGGTTCTGGCAACCAGGTTCAGTCCGCCTCGAATCTTGAATGAACCGGCAACCTGGAAATTCTCGTGTTTGACCCAAACTTCGGCCCCGATCAGATCGGAAAGGGCAGGGTAATGCCTGAGGGGCGTCCGGTCGATGTGCGCCTGAATTACCCGTCGGGCATCCAGTACGTCCTGAAACACAGGTTCTTTCACGATCATGCGGCGTATCCTTTGTTGTCTGGTTGAATTTTACGCCCAGCGTGGACGATGCGGCCCCACGTATCGCCCAAGCCAGCCGAAACCTTATGCGTCGGGGCGTGTCCCATGTACCTGCCATGAAAGAAGCGGCAAATAATCAGGCGAACCCCTCGCCGGGCGTTGGCGGACCCGACCTCGCCGCGAGAACGCCGGTCAGTGGGAATTCCCGGTTCGCCAGAACGTTCGACGCCCTCGGGGACCGGAATTTCCGCATGCTGTGGATCGGGCTTGTACTCGCCATGGGCGGCGTGCAGATGCAGATGACAGCGCGCGGGATATTGGTCTACGACCTGACCGGAGAGGCCATCCTGACCGGCCTGGTAACCCTTGGCTTCGCCCCGTCCATGCTCATCCTGTCCCTCTTTGGCGGTGTGATGGGAGACAGGTTCGAGCGGCGAATCATTGTCCAGAGTACGCAGGCGGCGGGCGCAATTTTGGCCGCCGTAGTTGCGGTGCTGATCACGACCGGAATGATCAATTGGGTCCACCTGCTGATCGCATCGGTGATCCAGGGGGCCATGTTCGCATTTCAAATGCCTGCGAGACAGGCGATGATCCCGCGCATGGTGGGAAAAGCGAGGACTACCAATGCCATATCGCTCAACGCTGTCGGCATGAGCCTGATGACGATGGGCGCGCCGGCGATTGGGGGCCTCCTCTACGCCTTCGTAGGTCCAGACGGGGTGTACTACGCAATTGCGGGCCTGTACGGCTCTGCGGTGGTCGCAACCAGCATGATTCCCAAATACCATCCCGACCCCCGAGCCGTGAAAAAATCAGTTTTCGCCGACATCAAGAGCGGGTTAACTTACGTTAACTCGCGGCCGGTGGTAAAAACCCTCCTGCTTTACGCCGTGGCCGTTGTTCTGCTCACCATGCCGTTTCGCATGTTGACCCCGGTGTTTGCCAAAGACGTCTACGGTGCAGAGCCGGAACAGGTGGGGATCCTGATCGCCGTGGCCGGCGCCGGAGGGCTGGTCGGCGCGCTAGGAGTGGCGGGGTTGCAGCGCGGACAAAAAAGAGGCCTTGTGTTGTTGGGTTCTGCCGTCGTGTCCGGACTAGTCATGGCGATAATAGCGACAGTGCCGGTGTACATGGTCGGCCTCGTGGCCATGCTCGGAATCGGATTTGGCGAGTCCATTCGATGGGCGCTTTCCCAGGCTCTGGCAGTCGAAGAGACGTCGGACGAATTCAGGGCCAGGGTGATGAGCCTGCTGATGATGACCTACGGCCTGATGCCTTTGGGCGTACTGCCGGTGAGTTACTCGTTCGACCGTTTCGGGGCTGAAAAAACCATCGCCGGATTGGCGGTAATTTTGCTTGCCGTCACCGCCTTCTATATGGTTGTGAGGCCAACGCTCAGAAGAATTCCTTGACTTCGGCTCGCGCAATTCGCCGTCACGGTTCCCAAGTCCCAGCCGCTCTCCGCACTAACACAATCCCCCAAAGTCATTGAAGAATCCCGCATCCGGTAGAAGCAGGGCCATGGCCCCGCAACCCCCGGCCCGCGGCTACTTTGGCACCACCTTCGCCTCCCTCCGGGAGAAGAATTACCGGCACTACTGGTTCGG
>JAKZUY010000102.1:0-4248 GCA_047516345.1 Dehalococcoidia bacterium
GGCGAAACCCCTGGCGAAGTAGTCGATTGGCTTCCCCCGGGTGACCGCAGATATCACGCCGAGCGGGACCCCGATCATTGTCCCCACCGCCCAGGAGATTGCGCCCAACACCAGTGTGTTCTTGAGGCGGAAGTAGATCACTTCACTCACCGGTCGCTGTGAACCGATGCTCTCGCCAAAATCGCCGCGCATGATGTCCCACAACCAGTAGACGTACTGGACCGGAAGGGGATCGTCGAGATGCAACTTTTCTTTAAGCCGCGCTTGTACTTCAGGATCCGGTTTGCTGTAGTCGTCCTGCAACAGAACGAGCGGGTCTCCCAGAA
This sequence comes from Dehalococcoidia bacterium, assembly GCA_047516345.1. GTDB lineage: Bacteria > Chloroflexota > Dehalococcoidia > Lucifugimonadales > Lucifugimonadaceae. Next base: position 327 of record JAKZUY010000102.1, read on the forward strand.
TTCGCGTCAGGGTAAATATGAGAAGGGTGCCGAGTAGGACCGTCAGAAGGGCGTAAAAGACCCTTCGGAGTATGAATACCCTCATGCTGGCAAGTACAATTCAGTCACACCGCTGGCGAATTCCATCCCAGCCTATCGTCTGCGACATGAGAGGATCGGTCAACGCCCCGATACTGATAGCTGCGCGGCCAAACATGAAGCTTGGGCGCGGCGATCGGGTTGGAACGCGAAGCAGCGCCCCGGAAAACGTGTGGGCGGGCCGCAACGCAGTCTATACGCTGCGCTGCGGCCCGCCCACGTCGTGACCCTAAATCACAGACCTCGGATCTCTAGGGTTCCCAGGTTATCTCCTCGAGGTTCGCCCAGATTGCAGAACCGGCGAATGCCGCCAGCGGCCTGGGCCATGCCTTGATACGTGCGTCGCTGTAGATCGCGAAGCTGGGAATCTCGATGACACCTGTTTCCAGCCACCATTCCTGGGCGTAGTCGATCACCTCTAACGCGTATCCCCTGCGAATGTCGGCTTCCTGCTCGTTCGCCGACAGGGTGAACAGCTCTGTGAACTTCGGAATGAGGTTACCTGCGCAGATGCTGCCTCCCACGCTAACCGTCGATGCGTGACCACCTTTGGGCAGATCGAGTGCGAGGCCTGTGTTGGTGTCCCGGGCGATCCTGAACTGCAACTGGTTCCACGTGAACTCCACTGTCTTCGGACGGTGGGCGGTGTAGTTCGTGGCATCCAATGTGACATTCAGGCCCAGCTCATTTTGCCACGCGGCCGCTATGGCCTCGGTGATCTCGCGTCCCGTGCCGGTCCCGGGTTCGCCGCCGCCCCACAACTGGACATCGAATCCACCGGAATAGCCAGCGTCGTCCAGCAGAGCCTTGGCCTTGGCAGGCTCGAAGCCAACCGTCCACCTGTCGAGGTAATCGGGGCTCCTGACTGAAACCATCGGGACGTATGCGGGGAAGCCGAGGCCCTCGACGATGTTGTCATTTATGCCCACGCGGTCGATGGTGCGGGACATCGCCTCTCGCACCTTGCGGGCCTCCTCCATCGAGGCGTCGTTTCCGTACTCACCCACCCACGGCAGGGACGGATCGTAACCCTCTTTCGTCACTGGTTCGCCAGTTTTGTGGATAGTATCTTCCCAGTAGTTACCGCCATAGTAGATCCCCTGAATCCATGACGAAATCGGGTCTACGACGAAACCTTCCGACTTGAGCGCGGGGATGTCCTTGATGTCCACCTGGGCCGCATCGGCCTCGCCGGTTCTCAGCATGGTCGCCCGGACTGTCGGCTCCGGAACGGCGAGAACGCGAACGGTGGCCATCTCGGGCGTCTTGCGCCAGTGACCTTCGACGGCGTTGAGAATGGCGTGCTGGTCTTCGACCCATGCGGCGAACTCAAACGGACCGGTGCCGATGAGCTTGTCGCGCATACCTTCCGGGCCCAATTCGTCAAAAATCCGCTTGCTGTGGATGCCCATGCTCTGCCAGTACGGGCTCAAGGAGTAGCGCAGACCGCCCGGCGCTAGGGTGGCCACAGTCATTCGGACCGTGTACTCGTCTATGGGGTCCCAACGTTCGTACAGTTCCGCGAACTGCCCGGCTTGGTCGTGGACGCTATTGGGGTTGGAGCCTGAGCTGGCACGGTTGAAGCCCCACGCCACGTCTTCCGCCGTCATGATGCCCCAGCCCCCGTGGAACGGGACCCCTTCGACCAGCTTGAAGTCAACATACGAGATGTCATCGGCGACGACCCAGGATTCGGCCAGTCTCGGGAGCACATTGGCCCTATCATCGATGCCCAGCAGGGTTTCGTAGCCGCCCAGCGTGAACTTCTCATTACCGCAGGCCGGAATGCACTTCTCCGGGTCGCCATGCGGTATCCCGACCGAGTTCGCCACGATAGTTATTGTCCCCTGAGGAACCTTCGACGGCTTCGGCATCATGACCTCGCCGCTCGGTGTCGGGGTCGCTACGAGAATCTTCTCTATTTCGATTACGACCGTCTCGACGACCTTTTCGGTGATTGTAACGGGCCGTTCTACAACAACGGTCTCGACGACCTTTTCGATCCGTGTGACCTGTTTTTCGACGACGACGGTCTCGACGACCTTCACCATCTGGCCCTCGACCTCCCTCTCAACGATAACGGTCTCGACCACCTTCTCCACACGCGTGACCGGCCTGTCGACGAGGACCGTCTCGACGACCTTCACCATCTGGCCCTCGACCTGCTTTTCTACGACAACGGTTTCTACGACTGTTTCGACCTGCGTGACCTGCTTCTCGACCACCACAGTATGCACAACGGGCGCAGAGGGAGTGTCGTCGCCTCCGCACGCCATCGCAACTGCCAACGATGCCCCGATTAACACCGGGACCAGTCGCCAGAACCGTTTCAAACTCAGTAAAGTCATGCCACCCTCCTGTTGGATGCCTGTCAAGAAAGCCAGCCGCGTTTTTCCGATACCTGCGAAAGCGCCGTGTATCCTCGGATTGCTCAGAGGGCCGTTATACAATAACGGCCATGGCCTTGTCAATTGATGGTAACGAATTACATCACATTGGCTTAATATTCCTCCGAAAACAGCAAAGCCCGGAGCCCTGACACGCGGGAGGTAGTAACTGCCTGTTGGCCCCGTCTGCAATCAGATATTCAAACGTACTGTCGTAACAAAGCGAACGGATCGCCCGCGTGCACCCGCGCCGCGCGCGTAGCGGGCGTGAGCGCCAAGGTCTGGATCGCACGGTTGAGCCGCGGATGGGCCGTACCGTATCCTGACGCCTTCCCGCCACTGGAGTTGTCGCCGTCTTGACCGCAAAACTACATCATCTAGCCGTTCTTACGTTGATGGCGATGTTTTTCTGCATTGCCGCTTGCGGCGCTGACCCTGATCCCGGGTCGAAGTCCCAGGACCTGCTGGATCAAGTGAAGGCCAACAATGAAATGCTGGCACAACAAAAACAGGCCACCGTGCAGACCCAGTCCCAGTCAGTCCAAATAAACGAAAAATCATTGACTGTTTCGGATATAGAAGGCACTAACGACGAAAAAGCACATGCCATTGCACAGATCATCACTCAGATGGCTGATGGCTTGCTGCTGGTGTCTCTCGGAGAGGTCCCGTTGCACGGTCATCTTTCGAATGGTGAAGAATATTTCGGTGGTCATTACAGGGTCTTCGTCACCAAGTCCATTCATGTACTGACGCCGGATGAAATATCGGCGATAGATTCGCTCAGAGACGAAATATTTGAACTTACGACGGCCCACATACTAAGTGTGGATTCAACCGTCACTCATATGGGTGTACAGACGTTTTATCCGGACATCTGGCCAGCTCCTTTCGCGCCCGACAGCGACTTTTCTGGATACGACCCCGAAGATCCTTCGAATCTATGTGTGGCAGACGGTAAGGACCTCTTGACGATCTATCGACGATTTTCCGACGAGAATTACTTAAAAGTGGCGCACTGCGAAAAGATATTTTCCGTACGTGAATCCGAGGCCCAGCACATTCTGGATCTGTTGACTGAAATTACCGAGCCCCAGTAGACGACAACGTTTCTGTCGGGCGACAGAGCAGGGCCTATTGGAAAGATGTTTGTTGATCGGGGCGGCTTCACGCGACTTGCCGTCACACTTGGCCGGTTGACTTTCACGAACACGATCTTGTAGGTTGAGGTCGGCAGTTTCAGAATTTGCAACACATAGTTTAGATGTCCTGCCTGCCAGGATAACGATGGACCAAAGGAGAGAAATATGAGACCTGCATTTGCAACCGGAATGCCTCCGAGATCCGATTTCTTGTTGTACGCGAAACAGTTCGGGGTCAAGGACGTGATGGTGTTCAACACCGATAGCCTGCCCGGGTTTGACGGAAAGTGGGCCATCAAGGACCTGGCGATGATG
>JAKZUY010000103.1:0-5842 GCA_047516345.1 Dehalococcoidia bacterium
ACAACCGAGAACGGAGGTCGTCAACGACCGGCTCTTCACCATCGTGGAGGGCGCCGGGTTCGACCGGGGAGCGAGGCTCACCGTCACGGTGTCCGGCCTGCCGAGCCCGTCATTCGTAGAAAGGGCGGTCGACTACTTTGGCGGCCGACCGTACATCCCGATCCTCGCGTGGCTGGCTGGCACGGCCTTCTTGTCGTTGCTGGCGTACGCGCTGATCAGGTCGAGACGCAGACCGGCCACTGAGGCGCCCACACGCCGCGAGCTGGTGAACGCCATCGCAGCGCTGGATGAGCTCCGGGACGCGGGCAAGATCGAACCGGAAAGGTACACCGTCGAACGGGAAGCGCTCATGCGGCGGGCGCTCAGGGCGCCAGAAGACGGCGAGCCGTCCATGAAGGACGAGACCGGCGCAGCGCCCCCGGCATGACGCAGCGGCGCGCCATAGTCATCGGCCTCGGCATCCCAGTGGGTTTTATGGTCGCCATTTTGATATGGGGCACGTTGCGTACCGGAGGTGAACAGGGACGCCCCGGCGTAAATTCCAATTTCGGTGAGGTGACGGTCTCGACCGATCCGCACTCAGACTTCACACTGCCCCTCCTCGATGGCGGCGAGATCAGCCTCGCCGATCTGCGAGGGAAGATCGTCGTGGTGGATTTTTGGGCGTCGTGGTGCCCGCCGTGCAGGGCCGAGGGACCGATATTGGCCGAGGCGTACCGGGATTGGCGGGAACGCGGAGTGGAGTTCGTGGGGGTCGCGCTGTGGGACCAGGACGAGTCCGTCCGCGAATTCATCGCCGCCAACGACATCGAATACGCTACCGGCATCGACGAACGGGGCCGCATCGCAGTCGATTTCGGCGTTAAAGGTCTGCCGGAGAAGTTCTTCGTGATGCCCGACGGCGAGATCGTGAAAAAGGTGATCGGGCCATCGTCTCGCTCACAACTCGACCGCATCCTGACCGAACTGACCGACCGCGTCATCGGCATCGACCGGAGCTGAGGGGCCATCTTTCCACCGTCACTCCGGCGCAGGCCGGAGCCCAGGGGTGGGGCATGAATATCGCCACAACGCGCGATATCGCCGAAAACCTTTGTTCCCAAATGCCTCTTGTAGAGGTGCCTCTTGTGGGCGCCTTTGGGGATGTGTGCCAACAGTGTATGGCCATTGACGGGCGGCCCAAATCCCTGCTCCTGGGCTCTCGATCGGCACCGGGGACGACGCGTGTGGCCAGCATCTTTCCACCGTCACTCCGGCGCAGGCCGGAGCCCAGAGGCCGGGGGCCAATCATCGCCGGAGATCAGGCTTCACTGGATCGCCAAAGCCGAAATACGCGTCCGGTCTTTGACACCGCGGGTATTAGTTGTTCTGCCAGCCGCCGGTGACGTTGATGGCCTGACCCGTGATGTTGCGGGCCCGGTCCGACACGAGGAATGCCGTTACCTTGCCGATGTCCTGCGGCGTCTGTTCCCTGCTCAGCGGCGTCGTTTCGGCCAGTCGCCTGAGAAACACGTCCCGGCCCGTCAGTGCTTTTTCGTTCGGGTGAATCACCTTGCGGCGAGCTGCGATATTCACCCAGAGGTCGGTCCAGACCAGTCCCGGGCACACTGTATTGACGTTTATGTTCGACGGCGCAAGCCGGATAGCGTAGGCCTGCGACACGTTGATGGCGGCCGCTTTGGATGCCGAATAGTGGGCTATAGCGCCGGCGCCCACTCGGCCGGCCACGGACGCGATGTTGACGATCTTGCCACTCTTCTGTGAGCGCATGTGCTCTTCGACCGACTTGGTGCAGTGAACGATGCCGAACACGTTAACTTCGAACGCAGCGTCCCAATCTTCGTCGCTGCCCTCCGGCCGTTCCCACCAGCCGGGCGCGCCTCCGACGCCTGCATTGTTGACCAGGATGTCCACCGTGCCGAATCGTTCGATCGCGGCCTGAAAAAGCGCATCAGTCGACTCTTGGCTGGTGACGTCGGTCTCGACAGCGATAGCGTCCTGCCCGGCGGCCTTTATCTCCTGCACGACATGCGCGGCCGAATCGACGTCGATCTCACCCAGGATTAAGTCTGCTCCGCGTTCGGCCAACTCAAGGGCGATACCGCGGCCGATGCCGTGGCCCCCTCCAGTGACGATTGCGACCTTGCCGTTCAATTCCATAGACCTGATTTCCGCCCTGCTATTCGCCGCGCGACGGCGTCAAGACGCCAGTTCGGCGGGGTTTGCTTTCTGTGATAGTCACGGCCTGATTCAACGAACTCCGCTCCCTGGCCTTGCGCCATTCGGCTGTTGCGGAAATCAGGCTACCGGAGGAAGAATCCGCCATCGACGTTGAGGGCCTGCCCGGTGATGTTTCGCGCATCTTCGGATACCAAAAACGCGACGGCCTCTCCGATGTCTTCCGGAGTTTGTGGCCTTCCGAGCAGTATGTTGGCCTTGACCATACGATCGAATATTTCCATCGGCGCCAGCCCCTCGAATTGCGGATCGTCCGCGCCGTACCTCCCGGCGACCTGCTCCCACATGGGAGTCCACAACAGGCCGGGGCACACCGCATTCACGTTGATGTTGAAGCGCGCGAGCTCGTTGGCAAGGGACTGGGTGTAGTTGATCACCGCTGCCTTGCTGGCCGAGTAGTGCGGCAGGGAAGGCCGCCCCTCGCGCCCGGCGATAGAGGCAATATTGACGATCTTCCCCGCCCGGGCTTTCTTCATCGCCGGTTTGACCGACTCGGTGCAGTTAACGATCCCCTTGACGTTTACGCGGTACGTGAAACGCCAATCATCCTCGGTAGACTCTTGTCGTGAGTCCCAGCCGGGAGCGCCCGCCACTCCCGCGTTGTTCACGAGGATGTCCACCCCTCCCAGGGTGTCGAACGCGGCCTCTACCATTCGGCCGGTCGCCTCCGGCTTGGTAACATCGGTTGCGACAAATCCGCACTTGACTCCAAGCGCCGCGAGGTCAGACGCGGTCGCCTCGGCAGCTTCCGAATTGATGTCAGCAACCAGAATCGAAACGCCCTGGGCGGCGAGAGTCATACCAATCGCCCTGCCGATGCCGGTGGCGCCGCCTGTAACTATTCCTTTTCGCGGGTTGGGTTGCATGCCAAAATACGGGTTGTTCAGTGACAGTCGTAATGTCCGCCAGATTGCGCCGGGGGATTATATAGTCGCTTTTCGGCGCCGGTCACTTATTCATCGAGAAAATGCGGCGCGAAATGGCAATCACGCGATTGCCCTGCGGCCTAACGGCACGGAACACAGTCTGCATTTCGTAGGGCGACAAGCGGCACGGTCTACGACTCGCAGCAAGTCCCTTTGGGAGACGTGAACGTGTCGATCAGTCGAAAGAAAGCCCTGGAGTACGCCTACGAGCTTATCTCGATCCCACGCGCCCACCTCCGGGTGCATCTTACCCAGACCAAAGAGGGCGTCACCTTGAGCTACCGGGGGCGGGTGATGACCAAGGTCTACATGAACCGCAGCGGCATGAACGCAGCAGCCGCCATGGCCGAAGCGCTCGGCGTGTCCATTCCGAAGCTCGGCGAAAGCGCCAGCGCCCTCGTCTCCACAGGTACCCTGTATCGTGTCCTCGCGCTCTCGGAACTGGACTATCGAAAACCCGCCTCGTTCGAAGTTGCGGCGAGGCTGATCGACGACGCGGCAGACCAACGCGGCGGCGTCAGAGGCGACACTTGAACCGCCCGCGATTGCCCGCGCGGTCAGGTCTTAATACAATCCGCCTGCCACGAGAATTAGCGAGCCCGCCGGGCGACTTTCTCCAGACCGGACCCCGACTTGAATCTTGCCCATCTTGAAACCGGCCACACACTCGGCCCCTACGACGTCGGATTGTCCGTCGAGGAGTCGATCAAGTACGCCGAGGCGGTCGGTCGCGAGTGTTTGCCCGCCGCCTCAGACAAGGTGCCCCCGATGGCCATCGTGGCGGCAGGACTTGGCAAGCTGATCGAAGAACTGGGCCTGGCCGGGGGCACGATCCACGGCTCTCAGGGCGCGCGGTTCACCCGGGCGGTTGCTTCCGGTGAGAAATTGTCGGCGACCGCGGTACTGCGGGGGAACTCGGTGCGGCGAGGGGCCAGGTTTGCAACGCTGGATACGACGTTCAGAGACACGGAAGGCGAGGTTGTGGCGACGGCTACCAGCATGGTGATCGTGAGTCCATGACCAGGCCGCAGGGCGCAGGCGCCCCGACTAATGTTGGAGACCGTCTGCCCGTATTAAGCCGCATGGTGACGCAAGCCCAGGTTGACCTGTATGCCAATGCTGCGAAGGACTTCAACCCTGTTCACCTCGACGAAGAGTTTGCACGTACGACCCAGTTCGGCAGGCGCATCGCCCACGGAATGCTGACACTCGCGTTCGTATCGGAAATGCTCGAAACGGCATTTCCCAGCACGTTCGCGGCGGGCGGCGAACTCGACGTGAGATTTAAAGCGCCCGTCTATCCGGGCGAGACCGTAGAAACCTGGGGTGAAGTAATCTCTGTGACACCTGCCGGGCAGGGAAATCTTGCCCGTTGCAAGGCAGGTTGCAAGAAGCAAGACGGGACCGAAGTGGTAACCGGCCACGCGACCGTTCCCCTGCCCCGATCACCTGACGACGTTACCAACTGACACGTAGGGAGGATTCTTGGATCCAACGACCAAATCGAGTGGCCCGGGTGGTTTGATTCCCATTGCGCTGGACGCCATGGGAGGCGACCACGGCCCCCCCGAGACAGTTGCCGGCGCCGTAATGGCGGTCAGGCAAAGCCGCGTGGCCATTGCGCTGGTAGGCGACCCCGACTTAATCAACCCCGAGATCGAACGGCTGGGCGCGTCAGACTTGCCGCTGCAAGTCGTTCGCTCCAGAGGCGTGGTCGGCGAGGACGAGTCCCCGGTGACGGCGTTCCGGTCGAAGCCAAACGCATCGGTGTTCGTGGCTGCCGGGGCCGTCAAGGCGGGCAAGGCCGCGGCGTTCGTGAGCATGGGTTCCACCGGAGCGTCTATCGCTGCCGCGACGGTCGTGTTCGGCACCATGGACGGCGTCGACCGCGGGGCTCTCGGCGGCCCTATCGTCGGATACGCGCCGAATACGGTAATCATCGATCTTGGCACCAACGTGGATACGCGGCCGCAACAACTGCTCGACTTTGCGGCCCTTGGATCGGTCATTTCCCGTCTCATTTACGGTGCGGACAACCCTCGTGTGGCGATCCTCAGCGTGGGATCGGAGGAGGGCAAAGGCAACCGGCAAGTGAGGGAAACATCGGAGTTGCTTAACGCCAGCAGCCTGAACTTCATCGGTAATCTGGAGCCCGGCGATCTGCCCGGCGGCAACGCGGAGGTGGTAGTCTGCGACGGATTTGTGGGCAACATGGTGCTAAAACTTACCGAGGCCCTGGGTCACGCGATAGTCAGCGACATTGAGTCCGCCGTGGGCCAGACCAGTTCGGGCGCGGCGCTTGCACAGGATGTATTTGACAAGACCAACGTGCTGGAGGCGCTTGGCGGTGGCCCGCTGCTTGGAGTAAACGGCGTCGCCATCGTGGGTCACGGGCGGGCTTTGGCCCCGTCTATTGCCAACGCTATCGCCACGGCGGTTACTATCGTGACAACGGACTTCGTCAAGGCGTCAGCAGATGAGTTGTCGAAGATCCGCACGGAAGTCATGAACTAACGCGCTCATCAAGCGCCGGGGAGCATTTTGCCTGATCAATCACGTTGCGCCCTCATAACGGGCGCGTCCAGGGGAATAGGCCGCGCAGCTGCTTTGCGGCTGGCCGCGGCGGGGCACAGGATCGCGGTTAACTACAACACTCATCCTGAAGATGCGGAGGACGT
>JAKZUY010000104.1:0-11434 GCA_047516345.1 Dehalococcoidia bacterium
CTTGGACTCATCGTCAGCCACATGATCGCCAGAGGACCGCGACGGGCGTGTGTCTGTACGATGCTCCCTCAGAACAGCTTGAGCTGAGAGTCCGCTGTATGCCGCGTGGATGGCCGGTTCGAATCCGCATCGAAGGCCCTATCCGAATTGTGCTTCGCACTCCTGGTTGGGGATCTGACGTGACTTCCGCCACGTCGGGACTGATTGCAGATGCCAACTTCGAAGCCCCGATGGGACCCTTAGTTCACGTATCAGGAGCCGGAATTATTCAACCATTCGCGGTTTTTCACTCCAACGCCGAACGTTTCGTGAACAACGCCATCAGACCGTCATATATCTGTTACCTTGGAAATAGATCCAAATATTTGAGAATGATATACTTTTTGGCCGCATGTGAATGATCTAAGATACCCGCTGGTGTTGAGCGAAGTAAACAGAAAATTGGCCAAAATCCCCGCGGCCAGGAGCGTCCAAACGCTTCTTGTAATCGCAGCAGGATTCGCGGCCATGATGGTTGCCGCACAGCCAGTGTTCCATCCGGCCTACGCTCAGGGCGAAGACGAGTTATGTGCCGCGGGCGGCGCGGTGACGGAGGCCGTAAACAATCCTGGACTGGTTTCGGACTGTGAGACTCTGCTGGCCGCGCGGGATGCCCTGGCGGGGGACGTGACGCTTAACTGGTCGGAGACCACGCCCATTGGCCAGTGGGAGGGCGTCACTTTGGGTGGCTCACCGTCACGGGTTGTATGGTTGAGTCTACACAGTAGGGAACTAACCGGAATGATCCCCGCAGGGTTGGGCAAGCTCTCCAAGCTACAGAATTTGCTACTCAGGGACAACGAGCTGACGGGCGACATACCGAAGGAACTGGGGAATCTATCCCGTCTTAGTGCCCTCGGGTTGAATTCTAACCGGTTGACGGGTGAAGTACCGGCGGAACTCGGCAGTCTCACCAACCTGATTGTTTTGGATCTTCAACAGAATCAATTAACTCATTCAGGGCATGGCTCAATAACATACCGATTGTTCGCGGCAGCAGTTGCTTCCCGAATGATGCATTAGAGGATTTGGCCATCCTGGCACAGCTTTACAGCGCCTTGGAAGGGGAGAATTGGAACGTCAATACGAACTGGCTTAGCGACCGTCCGATAAAGGAATGGCACGGTATCACCAATGATGCCTACGGACGAGTAATCGAACTTTACCTGCCGGGAAACCAGCTGAGCGGGGAGATACCGGTGGAGTTAGGCGGCCTCTCTGAATTGGAAGGGCTTTGGCTCTCTGGTAATGCGTTAACAGGCGATATACCGGCGGAATTGGGCAGACTTTCCAATCTACGGGAACTTGACTTGTCACACAATCAGTTGAGGGGAGAAATACCGACGGAGTTGGGAGATCTCTCCCAATTGGAAAAGATGTGGCTCTACGAAAACGAGTTGACGGGTGAAATACCGCCGGAATTGGGCAGACTTGCGAACCTGTGGAATTTGAACTTCTCCAACAACGAATTGACCGGAACCATACCGGAAGAATTTGGCGGTCTTACCAGCCTGGAGGGGTTGATCCTTTCGGGGAATCAGTTGGCCGGCTCCATCCCAGCCGTGCTGGAGAATCTCGATTCACTACATGAACTGAACCTGGGCGGGAACCTTCTTACGGGACCCGTCCCGGCCTGGCTCGAGAACCTCTCGAACCTGAGAGTCTTGTCGCTGTGGGGGAACCAGTTAACTGGCGAGATACCGCCGGAATTGGGCAGACTTGGCAACTTGTGGAGTCTGGACCTCTCCAACAACGAGTTTACCGGAACCATACCGGACGAATTTGGGGACCTTGTCAGACTGCGGTATTTAGACATTTCCCGGAATCAGCTGACCGGGGCCATACCAGCCGCACTGGAGAACCTCAATGCACTCCAGGAACTGCGCCTGGGCGGCAATCTCTTGACGGGACCCGTGCCGGCCTGGCTTGAGAGCCTTTCCAATCTTTACGTCTTATCGCTGTGGGGAAACCAATGGACTGGTGAGATACCTCCAGAACTGGGTGGTCTCTCTAACCTGGAATTACTTTATCTTTCTAGCAAGCATTTGACGGGGGAGATACCTCCGGAGTTGAAGAGCTTATCTAACCTTCAAACACTTTATCTTGAAGGAAACCGGCTGACCGGTACAATACCCCAATGGTTGGGCGACTTAGCCAATCTGCGAGAGTTATACTTATCCCACAACGAGTTAAATGGGCATATTCCGCCTTCGCTGGGTGACCTGTCCGATCTGGAACTGCTATCGCTTTGGGGCAATGAATTAACCGGAGAGATACCTGCAGAGTTGGGTAAACTTACGAACCTGGAAGTTCTCTGGCTAACTGACAACCAGTTGACCGGGGAGATACCGGCTGCCTTGGGCAGTTTGCTGAATTTGCAAGAACTTACCTTAGAACATAACCAATTGAGCGGTAGCATCCCTTTAGAATTGGGCAATATCAATAAACTGATATCATTAAAGTTATCAGGGAATCAGTTGATGGGCGATATACCTGCGGAGTTAGGCAATCTTTCCAACCTGAGAAAGTTATTCCTTTGGGGCAACCGGCTGACTGGGGTTATACCAACAGAATTGGTCGGCCTTGAACATTTAGAAGAACTGGTGTTATCTGACAACGAGTTCACCGGTGAGATACCGCGTGGGTTGGGCGGCTTAGCAAATGTAAGACACCTTGCGTTAGAAGATAATCAGTTGGGTGGTGGAATACCTCCAGAGCTGGGCATGCTTGGTAATTTAACGTGGCTTAATCTATCATATAATCTATTGGCTGGGGAGATCCCGACGGAGTTGGGCAGCCTTTTCAACTTGGAGTATTTGTTTCTTCGGAACAACCATTTGACAGGCGAGATTCCCAAAGAACTGGAGACCTTATCTGCTCTCAAAAAACTTGATCTTGCAGGAAACCAACTTGGAGGGGAGATTCCGGCAGAGTTGGGTGCCCTGGCCGAACTTTTAGCCTTGAACTTGTCCAGTAACGCATTAACCGGTCAAATACCGGCAGAGTTAGGAGCCTTGACTAAACTGTTTGATTTGTTTCTTAGAGGGAACAGTTTGTCTGGTTGCATACCCGCTGCACTTCATGATGTAAAATACGCAGACTTTGACTACGTGCAATTGCCTTTTTGCCACGTATTGCTGAGCGGTCTGACCGTAAACCCAGGATCCCTTATCCCCGCTTTTGATCCCTATCACATCGATTACAGTATTGCGGTTGGACGGTCGAGGGTCACAGTCATTCCGTCCGTTGAGGACATTGTCTCATTCCTATTTCTTGACGTGCATGACGACGTGTTGGAGGATGCAGATGACGATTTGGCGGGATACCAGGTCGACTTCAACGCCGACGTCCCGGCCATCAGGTTGAGGATAGTCTCCGAGGACGGTGATTTGCACCACACATACACTATCTCCGACTTGGCCATACGATATGACGTCAACGACAACGGGGCGATAGACAAGGACGAGGCCCTGACGGCAATCGGCGATTACTTTGGTGGAATTATCAACAGATACGAGGCTATAGGCGTACTAAGGCTTTACTTTCACAACTAAGCCAGAGCTGGCTTCCGGAAAGTCCATTCCAGCGTAACAACAGTTTCTCGGAATGGTTGCTACACTCTGACAAATGTCACGCAGATTGCCACTTTTTCCACTCGGCACGGTCCTCTTCCCGGGCGCCACGCTGCCGCTCAGGATTTTCGAAGACCGCTACAAGGAAATGCTCAGGTACTGCCTCGACAACGACCGGAGATTCGGGGTTGTGTTGATTCGGGAGGGGGTCGAAGCGGGCGGTGATGCAATGCCGTTCGACGTCGGGACCGTTGCCCGCATCAATCATCTCGGCGCCCCGTCGAGAGGTTCGTTGCCGATTACGGTAATTGGCGAACAACGATTTCGTATATCGAAGCTCGATCGGTCGAAGAGCTACCTGATGGGTGAAATCGAGGTGCTCAAAGAAGACGACGGATCGGCTGTGGACAAGTCCGCATTGAGACAGGCCATCTCCGAGACACAGCGGTTTCTTTCGACGATGCTTGCGGCGCAGGGGGCGTGGCATTCGGCAATTCGCATCCCTGACGACCCCCTGGTCCTGTCCTATTTCATGGGGATTCTTGCGAGTTCGGCGCCCGAGCGTTCGCGTCAACGGCTGCTGGCAGCCGACACAACCACAGCCCGTCTTCAGGCCGGGATTGCGCTATTGGACGAAGAGACCAAGAGAGTTCAGGCCTCGATCATGCGCGCCGGACCGGGCAGCGATGAGAGCCGGTTCAGCATGAACTGATGACGTTGTGGGCTGCCTCGCCTGGCGTGCCCGACTCAGTTGGCGGCGACGGCTTTCATTACTCCGAGATCGTCAAATAGCTCGGCAAGCCGCGCTATCCCCTTGCGGTTCTTCTCGGGCGTCTCGAACGCAAAGCACAACCGTGCACAATGCGCGCCGTCGTCGTTCGGAGCGAATGCGGGACCGGCTACGTAGCCGACTCCACCCTCCATACACGCCGGCTGTACTGCTCCCAGGTCAGCGCCGGTCGGCATTGTCAGCCACACGTAACAGCCGCCCTCAGGCCGTGACCACGTCGCTCCGGTCCCTGCGAAGTTAGTTTCGAGGGAGGCGATCATCGCATCCCGCTTTTCCTTGAGCAGCGGGTTGAATCTGGCCCGGTGCTGATCGAGGTGATCTCGCAGGAACCCTTCGACGGCATACGCTGAAAACTGGCTGGGACCGCTGCCGATTTTGAAGCTGGCGGCGCGTCTCATCACGTCGCCTTGCGCAGTGAAGTAACCGAGCCGGAGGCCGGGCGCAACAAGTTTCGAGTAAGAAGCTACGTGGATGACGATTCCGTTGTCGTCCAATGTCCTGAACGCCGGCTGAGTCTCCCCCTCGAACCGTAGATCGACGTAGCAGTCGTCCTCAAGGATGGGCATACCGTGCCGGTGGGCGATTTCCAGTATGTCCCGCCTTCGTGATTCCGGAATTGTCGAACCGGTGGGGTTCTGATGTTCGGGGATGGTGTACAGGTACTTGGGTCGCCTGCCGGCCGCGGTCAGATCGTCTATGAGCTCGGCCATCGCCTCGGGGATGATCCCGTCAGAGTCGATCGGTACGCCTACCACGTCGGCTCCGAATCGCTGCAACTGGCCCAGCGTGCCCGTGTAGACATATCGTTCGGTCAGGACCGTGTCTCCGGGATTGGTAAGCGCCTGGACTACAAGACCTATCGCCTCTCCGGACCCTGCGGTAAGCATGATTTCATCAGGTGAAACAGCGATGCCGCGGTCCTTCATCAATTTGTCGGACGTGTACTCCCGCAGTTCGACCGACCCCTGCGTGTGGGGATAATATGCGAGGTTCCGGGCCATTTCGTCGGCTCTTGCGTCTAACATGACCTGGAGCGCTGTGGTCAGACCGTCGATTGGAAGAGTCTCGGGGGCAGGGTAGGCCACTGCGAAGTCGTACTCGGCGTGAGTAACAACCCTGAGTGGGGTGTCATTCGAGTTCTTTGAGAACAGGTCGTCGTAGTTAAATGAACCGGGCATTCGATGGGGCTCCAGACGTCAAGGGAGTTCTTATAAGGTGGCACAAGTGTATTCTGCGGCTTTGACGGCTGCAATTTACTAGCGGACAATCTGTGAACGGCAATTGGCAAAGCGACGAATCTCGCGCTTTGCGGTAATCGAACGAGGGAGAACTCAATGCGAGGGGTGCGATTCCAGGGCAACCGACAGTGTGAAGTAATCGACTATCCGGATGAACCGCCGGGGCAGAACGAGGTGCTGATCAAACTTCGCTCGTCAGGTATGTGCGGAAGCGATCTGCGCGGATACCGTTCGGACCCATCGGCAGGCCGACTTTTCAAGAATCGGCCGGGCCACGAGCCGTGCGGCGAAGTCGTGGAGCTGGGATCCGGGGTCACGAAGGTCGCCGTAGGGGCGCGCATCATGCAACACCACTACCTGGGTTGCGGCGAGTGCCGATACTGCGTCATCGGCTGGACGCAACTTTGCCCGGTAACGGAGAAGCGGCTCTACTACGGCGGGAGCGCCCACGGCGGGCACGGCGAGTACATGGTGGCCCATGAGAACACGTGCATACCGCTTTCGGACGATCTCACGTTTGACGAAGGCGCTTACCTGGCATGCGGCGCTACAACGGCTTTCCAGGCCCTCAAGAAACTGCAGGTTTCCGGCCGTGACGTGCTTGCCGTGTTCGGCGTCGGGCCGGTCGGCCTTGCGGCGACCGTCCTCGGTACGGCCATGGGCGCACAGGTGGTGGCGGTCGACATAGACAGTGAACGCCTGAAGTTGGCTGCGGAGGCTGGCGCGTGGCGAACGGTGGACAACTCCGACGGCTCGGCGGTCGAGCAGATCAAGGAATTGACCGGGGGCGAAGGCGCAGAGACGACTCTCGAAGCGGTAGGGCGGCCCGAAACGCGAGTGGCCGCGGTGGAATCCACGCGGCTCTTTGGCAGATCATGCCTAGTCGGAGAAGGCGGAACAGTGACGTTTGAGGCGACTCCGCACATCATTCACCGCCACCTTACGCTTTTGGGTTCCTGGACCTTCAGCACGTTCGGTCTGGCAGAAGCGGCGGAATTCGTAGTCCGACGTGAAATCGACCTCGACAGTCTAGTGAGTGAACGCGTAGACATCGAGGACGCACCAGAGGCGTATGAGCGGTTTGAAGGCGGAAAACCGGGCAAGATGGTGATTTCGTTTAACTGAGCAGGCGCACGACGAACAGGCATGGTGTCTGCCGTGCCGACAGTTTTGTCAACATTGCGAAATCCGCTTTTGGCAGTGCTAATATCGTCGCAATGAGGGGAACTCGATAAGATTTTCGTCATACCCCCTTTTATTTCGCGGCCGACTGAAATAAAATAGATACCCACTCACGGTGGCCGGATTAGTTCGGATGTCCCTGACACCCGTATTCACTCTCCGGCGTCTAATCAATCAAGCAAGAAGGCGGCAACGATGAGCCGCGCCTTGCCCCGACGCGCAAGTACAGCAGTGACGGAAAACGATTCGTCGCGGCTTTGGGGTACCTCCCCTGGCGCTGGTGGGCCGAAAGGACTGGATGTTTGGTCCAGAAGTCCCGACCGACAATTGAAGATCAACTTCTCAACGATATTCCTGGCCGTACCGATGGCGGTCTTCGGGCAAAATTCGACTCATTTGAGGGCGAATCCGATGACGAAGCCAACGGGCACGGCGGGGATGCGCGGGCTTTCACAAGGTCGGAACTGGCCCTGTGGGAGACGGCCCGCGCGGCCGACGAGTCGGCCGCTATTGCCGGGCAACTAGCCGAGGAGGCTGCAGACACAGAGCTGACCGAAGATACGGTCCTCATGTATCTGCGCGAGATCAGCCGCGTCGCGCTGCTGACGGCAGCTGACGAAGTCGTGCTGGCCCGCGCAGTTGAAATTGCGCAGTGGCTCGAAAAGATTGAATCCGAGCTGACGGTTGATGAACAGACGCCGCCTGACTCCGTCGTCCTGGGCGAGACGCTTACAAGGCTAAGTTCCTTCACGCCGACTCTGGACGCACTGGCCCGGTATCTTGGACTGACGGCCCCGGTGACGTTGCGGGCAGCGGTTAGCGAACCGTCGATTCGAACCGCGCTCGACGGCCGAAGAGATGATGAGGTCGTCAATTTCATTGCGGACGCGTTGAGCATGGAGCCCAATGACGCCCACAAGAATCTGACAGCGCTTTCGGTCCTGACACGACTGACGCCGCCCGAATTTACCGTCCGACTGCCGGAAGACCCGCAGGTTGGCTCGCTGCCGGACCTGGTTTCTTTGACGAGCTTTCAGGACTCCCAGATGTTGGCGGCGCCCTTCGTATCGATGCACCTGGCGAGGATTCGGGCAGAGGGAGAACAGGCCCGCCGGCACCTTGGCGAGGCCAATTTGCGTCTCGTGGTCAGTGTGGCCAAGAAACACCTCAATCGCGGCCTGTCGATGCTCGACCTGATTCAAGAGGGCAACATCGGACTGATGCGGGCGATCGAGAAATTCGACTTTCGCCGCGGGTTCAAGTTCAGCACGTATGCAACGTGGTGGATTCGACAGGGCATTACAAGGGCCATCGCCGACCAAGCCAGGACCATCCGGATTCCTGTACACGTGGTCGAAACCCTCAACAAGATCATGCGAGCCCGCCGCGAATTGAGTCAGGTGCTGGACCGCGAACCGAATGTCGCAGAGCTTGCCGGCAAAGTGGACCTGCCTGTGGAGCGGGTGGACGAGATCATGCGGATTTCCCAACAGCCCGTCTCGCTGGAGACGCCAATAGGGGAAGATGCAGAGAACGAACTTGGAGACTTGATCCCCGACATTACTGCGCCCGCGCCTGCCGACGTGGCGGCCCAGGCTTCGATGCGCGATCAGGTAGATCGAGCGCTGAGTCACCTGTCCGCCCGGGAACGAAGAGTGCTCGAACTCCGTTTCGGACTGACTGATGGACGCCCGCGTACGCTCGAGGAGATCGGCGGCGAGCTAAGCCTCACACGGGAGCGAATTCGTCAGATCGAGCGTAAGGCTCTTGGCACGCTGCGAGGCGACTCTTATGTGGCCGAGCTCCGCGAATTGCTAGGGTGACGCCCGGCCCATCCGGCGCATAGACTGACGCGCAACCGGCCTGTGGCCGGAAAACCACACCGCCGTTATATCCGCCCGGAATCGACGTATGACAGATAGCAAACTCACTAAGTCCAGTTCCAACAACATCGAATACGCTCAAGTCGACGGCGCTGAGCAGGCCTTTCCCGAGGGTCTGCTCACGCTCGTTTCGCACCTGCACGGCAGATTCGCAGAACGCATCCGCGACGCCCGGGTCGCCCGGCTTGAATCGATAAACGACGCGTTGCGAAACGGCCGCATGCCGGGCCACCCCGATTCAGATCCGGCGACCGAATCCCCGTGGAGCGTCCCTGACGTTCCCGATGAACTTCGCAAGCCCGGGATCGAAATATCGGGCCCTGCGTCGATCACTCCCATGTTCATAAATGCGCTGAATCCGGGACCTGAGGGTGAACGCGCGGAAGGCTATCTGGACGACGACGAGGATTCCGCCGGGCACCGCCTCTCCGACACCGTACGCGCTGCTCTGAATAGACGCGGAGCGGTCGACCGCTCCCTGACCTACTTCGACTCTGCAAGGCAGCGAAAGTACGAAATCCAGCCCGGCGATCTGCCGTTCTTCATGCACCGCGAGCGAGGTCTACATCTCGACGAGCCGGACTTCCGCATCAACGGCCAGCCGGTCCCTGCCGCAATCCTGTGCACGGCAATGACGCTGTATCACGCCGGAGTATCCCAGGCAGAACGCGGCCAAGGGGTGTACTTCTACCTGCCAAAGTTGGAGTCGGCCGCCGAGGCGGCGATCTACCGCGACATGATCGATGAGATTCGCAATCAGGTCGGCGGGCTGAATGATTCAACCGTGCGGGCCATTATTTTGGTGGAATCGCTTCCGGCGGTGTGGCAGATGGAAGAAATGCTCCACGCCCTTGGCCCGTACGCGGCCGGATTAAACGCGGCGCGATGGGACCTCAAGGCCAGCATTCTCGAATACGTAATGGCGCAGCCGACGTCCGTATGGCCCGACCGGTTCGGTGTCGATATCAAGACGACATCGTTCATTTCGAACATTTTCAGGCGGCTTGTCGCGGTTTGCCTGAAGCACGATGCCGTGCCGATCGGCGGGATGGCGACGGCATTGCCTTCCCGAGATGAGGAAGTGAACCTTGAGGCGGCGGCGTCAATAAGGGCTGACAAAGAGTGGGAAGCGCAGCAGGGTTTCCTGCGAGCTTGGGTGGCGCACATCTACCACATGGGACCGGCAGCCGCACCGTTCAAGGACCTGGCCGCAACGGGTTGGAAGCCGGGACCGGAGATGGCCGACCCCGACCGCTACCCGGTTAGCATCGATACGCCCGAAGGGCCGCTCACCGAAGAGGGCACTCGCCAGAACGTCAGAACGCTGATCGAATACGTCGAGGGCTGGCTTTCCGGACGGGGCGCCAAGGGCATCGACAGACTGGCCGGCCGCGAGGGAACAAGACCTGCGCTTATGGAAGACCTGGCCACGGCGCGGATTTCAGTGGCCCAGATCGCCCAGCGAGTCGTACATTCGTCCTCGGGCGAAGATACGGAACGTGTGCACGATTTGGGTCTCATGGGGCGCATGGTCAGAGCCGAGGGTGAGGACATTATCGGGATGCTCGGTACCGGCGCGTCTCAGGCGCAAGTCCAGAGGTACCAGAACTCGGTGAAGATCGCCCTGCACTGGATAAAGAGCTACACAGATTTCGACTTCCGCAGCCTGGGTTCATATTCGAGGCCGGAGTTGGAGGCCGTTGCGGCCGAGCCAGACGCGTTTTAGGGTCCGAGGGCCCAATTCAGGCCTGGAGAGGTCGGCTGTCGGCGGGCGGGTAGACCCGCGCCAATCGTACTCGCCCAAGTACCAGCCGTTGCAGCAGCACGGGGGCGTTTTCCAGGGCTTTGAGTGGCGGTGGCCCCAGGGAGATTTCGTCAGAGTAGAAGCGGCTAGCGGCTTTTCGCGTCTTGAGGTATCTGGCCACGTCTACGATCTCAGTTGCACCCGGGGCATTCGCAACGGCATGCGCCAGGTCGAACTCGCCGTTTGGACCCATGCGGGTGATGTCGCGACCAGCGAGCCGCATCAGTCTAAGGTTGAGACCAACCAAGGGTCGCGGCCAATCGAGGCAGTACAACCGGGTGGTCCGGGTATTCGCCTCAGCTACGGCGCGAATCGTTGCAGCACATACGGCGGCGTGGTCGGGGTGCCCATAGTCGCCGTACGTCGAATGCGTGATGACCGTGTCCGGTCCGAACGCGGCGATGTGCCCGCCGATTCGGGCAGCGAGGTCGTCAGGATGCGCCTCCGCCAGCATCAAGCTCCATCGGGACTCGCTGCGCGCCTCCGGCCACATCGGGCTGCCGCTGTAGCGCAGCGTGGCGACGCTGGCAATCCCCAGGACGCGGCAGGCGTCAGCCAGTTTTTGTTTTGAACTGTCGCCGCCGGGAGCGGCGCAAAGCACGCCTGTATCCACCCCCGCGCCCGCCAGGCTGGCCAACAGGGCCCCTGCAAGTAGCGTCTCATCGTCAGGGTGGGCAAACACACCAAGCGTGCGGCGTGCATTCAAACCGCTCTTCGCTCCGCTTCGGCCTTGAGGTCTTCAAGCCACGACTCGGTCATGTTTCGGATGACGGCCCGCGGGTAGCACAGCCCGACCGGAAATACCGTGCTGCTGAATCGCTTCGAGTCTGTAACCTCGGTACTGCCGCCAAGCCCGACGAACTGAAGCGTTCTTGTTGCCGTGATCGAGAATTTGGTCGATTCCCAGGTTACCCGGTGCGGCGCGT
>JAKZUY010000105.1:0-10785 GCA_047516345.1 Dehalococcoidia bacterium
AAAACCTGCGGAAGTCGTCCGGCCTGGAAATATCGGATCGCATCGTGCTGGGCGTGACGGGGCCGGATGCCGTCAAGACGGCTCTCTCCGACTTCGAAGCGTACGTCATGCAAGAGACCTTGGCAGTTGAACTACACCACAGCGACATACCCTACCCGGATGGAAACGCCGCGCACAAACTGGACGGCCAGGCCGTCGCCATCACCCTCTCCAGGCAAGCATAAACACCAGCAACAACCACACCAACAACTTCGTCTTCCCCGACCCCGATCGGGGAACCACAGGGCGGTTTACGTTCCCCTTTTTAGAGACCATTGCATAACTAGATCCCCAACCAGTGATTCCTCACTCCATGTCACCCTGAGTACCGCTCATGTCACCCCGAGCGAAGCCGAGGGGTCTGGGTAAGAGGGGCGGGGCATGGTGTCAAGGCCGTTGACCGTGTGCGCGTGACGCCAAAATCGCCCTGCAGATAACCTCTCGTAAGGGCGTCTCCTGTGGGCGCCCTGGGAAAGGGCGGAACATCGCCAATTTTCCACCCACCAGTCCCGCGAGGACTTACGATTAGCAGGTTCCGTTGTAAATCCGGCTAGGCTTGACCTACCGCGCGGCCGCTGGATCGTCCCCCGTGCCGCTATAGCTTGTCGGGGCCCTTGTGGGGGCAACCGAAGGGAAGCCGGGTAGCGTAGACATCGCCCTGATGCGTTCGAGGTTTATCGACAACGACTCGTTACGCCGTTTGTGCGCCACCGCTGCCTTGTAGAAAACATACCGCGAGGTCAACTGCGCGCCCACCAGCAAAATGATCGCCGAAACGTACACCCATGCCATCAGGACGATCACTGCGTTAACCGCGCCGTAGATATTCGTGGCCGTGTCGAAGTTCTGGAGGTAGACCAAGAATGCAGCCTTGCAAAGTTCAAACGCCACCGTTCCTGCCAGGGCGGTTGGCCACACGTCGCTGAACTTGAGCTTGGTGTTCGGCAACCACCAGTAGAGAATCGTAAACACCGAGAACGTCAGGACCGGCGGCACGGCAACCGCCATACGCCGCCACAGGGCAGGGTCCGCTATCACGGCATCGGGCACCAGGAATGCGCTGATCTGCTGGAAGAAGCTCAGCATCCCCGTGGTGAACACCGAACCGAACAGCAGCGTCGCCGCGCCGCACATCAGCGCAAAGTCCATTGCCCGCTCCGTCAGAAACGGCCGCGTTCGACGAATGCCCCATATGTTGTTGATGCTCTTGCGAATCGATCCAAACACCGCGGTCGATGTCCAGAAAAGTCCCAGCGCAGCCAAAATGGTGACCAACGTGCGGTCGGCCGACAGCGACTCGATGACATCAAGGATCGTGTCGCCGCTTTCGGACAGAATGGGGATTTGACGCTGCAAGCCTTCTATCAGCTGCTCCTTGAACCCTCCGATGCCCACTACGAAGCCGAACACCGATATGAGCGCCAACATGAGCGGGAAGAGCGAAAAGAGCGCGTAGAAAGAAATCGCGGCCGCGCTGTAAGGGCCGTTCTTGTCCAGGAACTCGTTGAAGTTGCTCGCGCAGAAGCTTATGAACTGCACGAACCAGTATCTAATGGTTCGCATTGGGGCAGCCTAATTCGTCCGGACGCGAATCCTCAGGTGGTCGGCGCAAACAATTGTCCCACACTCGCGCCGCCACGCCGCGGTCGTCCGCTATCCCTAACCGAGTTTGCCCGAGCGGTAGGCGGCGATATAGTTCATGCAGAAGTCATCTTCGCCCCGCAGGAGCTCCAACGTGAATCTGACGGGCGGAGACTCCATGTTAAGGGCCATTACCCGTTTGAGGTTCGTCTCGACCGGATTGATGATCCCGCTGTCGACTCCGTAGTCGAGCGCCAGGCGCAGAAACACGTCGTTGATCAATCTGCGCCTCGGAAGCCCAAACGACAGGTTGCTTATACCGCCGGTGAGGTGGATCTCTTCGCCAAAGATCCGCCGGACCTCCTGCATCGCCTCCAAATAGTGAAGCCCGTATTCGCCGGACACCGATATCGGGAACACGAGGCCATCCACAAAGATATCCGACTTCTCGATGCCCCTGGACAGCGCGGCTTCGACTATCTCGCCGATGTTCCGCACGCGCTCCTCAGCGTTGGACGGCATGCCGTCGACACTGGCAGCAGTTAGTATCACGCGGGCATTGTGCGCAATCGCCAGATCGAGCGCGTCGAGCCGCTCAAGCGCAACGGAGTTGAGGAGCGGCCGGCCGGCTGACCCGTCGTAGGCCTCAAGTCCGGCGGCGATGATGTCGGAGTTCGAAGAATCGATACTGAGGGGCGCCGGCGACACGCTCTGCGTTGTGTCCACAAGCCATCGCATGGAGGCGATCTGCTCGTCGAGTTTGTAAGACGCCTCGTCCACGTTGAGGTCAAGGTAGCTGGCCCCGGCCGCGACCTGCCGCCGGACCTCACGGCCAATGTACGCGACGCCCTGCTCACTTTCGTCTGCGTCCCCGTGCAGGCCCTTCCACACCGCAATCATGAAGTGCTTCAGGTTGCCCTGCTCGTAAGGCTGCGTACGGGTGAAGTGGTCTGGAACTGTCAGGTGCCGCACCGTACCGTTTTCATCTTTGTACACAACCGCCTCGACGCCGCCGGGAAGGGTGGTAGCGCGTCGGCCGTTACGGCGTACCACGCGGGTGGTGTGGATGTTCTCGCCGATCGTGATGAACTGCTCTGGAGAGGTGATTGTTCTTGGCATGGTTAACCGGAGTTTCGGTGTGACTGGATCGTCGCTGTTCGACTGCTAAGGTCAAGGCGGTCGCGCAAACCAATCATTCTACGCACTACGCAACGAACAGCAGCGCTCAGGTAATTTGCGCGATGCGCCGTGAGCGTCGATCCCGCGCGTGACCCGGCCATTCATCCCCCGGGCAGCTCGTCCTGGTCGGACGCGGGAGCGCCGTGATGGTCGCGGCCCAGAAACGTATTCGCCCAGGCAGACGTGCCCTTAAGCGCCGAGTCCCTGAAGACAATCGGCCGCTCCAGCATACGCCGCTCTAGCCCATGTGGCTTGAGCCGGTCGTACGCCCTGAGCCAGATGCAGTCCTTGTCCAATACCTCGCACTTGCCAGCCCGAGTGCCTCCACAGGGCCCGTTCCGCTGGTTCTTTACACATTGTGATTCCGGGCAAAGGTACGCTATGTCCGGCAGCGAGCAGTCCCCGCAGTCCTGGCAACCGTAGATCGGTACCTTCGACGCCTGCTCGACGGCGTGGGCCAGCCTCGAAACTCGCCCGGATTTTTCGACGATAGAATACAGACCCTTGCCCACCTTAAAGCCGATTGATCCGCTTTCAAATACCTGGGAGTGAACCAGTCGGCCGAGATGGTACGCGGGAGACTGGGTTAACTTGCCCCGCAGTCGGGCAGTCGTTGATTTTGACGCCACATATGCCCGATTGACCTCGTCACTGCTCAGGCCCTTGTTCTCGCCTTGCTCGAAGTAGTAGAACTCGTCCGGCTGGGGGAAAGCGGTTTCTGCCGCAAAGGTCTTCCAGTCACCAGCGCTGAAAGATCGCTCCATTTCGAGGATTCTGCGGAGCCTCGACAGGCGTAACCGGCCCGAGATGTACGCTCCTCGATAGCCCAGACCCTTCAACACCGCTATCTGCCTGGCAGCCAGTTCGTCGAAGAACGCCCGGCCGCGATCTTCCGACCTGGCTTGCTCCTGTGCGATCCTCTTGAGTTCGTCGCTGACCGCCACACCCGGAATACCCCATCGGTTGAAAAACCCCGCTGCAGGTCCCGACAGCACGAACACAGAGCCCATAAGCGGCACGTCGAAGCCGCTTGAACTTACGTATCGCCGGAGTTCATCCAGCTTGCGGGAATCGTATCCGATCTGCGCTATAGCGTATCGGGCGCCGGTGCGAACCTTGAGGTCGAGCTTGAAGTACTGCGTCATAAGCTCGCCCTCGGTCTTCTTGAACGGGTTGACCGCCGCGCCCGGGTAGAAACCGGTCGGTTCGAGCCTCGATACTTTTTGCGATGACGGCCCGGCCGGCTTTTTCAGCCCCTGGTTCATCTGCCGGATCATCTCGAGCAGCCCCACCGAATCGGTATCGAACACGGGCGCGGCTTGGCCGCCAAGGCCTTCCGCCGGATAGTCGCCGCTTAAGGCAAGTACATTTGTCAACCCGGTGCTGCCCAACGCCCACAACCTGCTCTCAAGGCTGTTGCGGTTGTAGTCCTTGCAGGAGACGTTGATCACCACCTCCATACCCTGGCCGAGCAGGTCCTGGCCGAGTACTTCGGGCCGAACGTGGGGATTACCTCCGGGGTTGTCGGTGATGAATGCAACGTCGGCGTCGCCGGCCTCGGCGAGGCTGCGGGCCATCCGGGACACGCGGCGGGCGTCTTCCTCCATGGCCAGCCCGCGTGAAGTTTCGAGTTCTACCGCGATGAGAAACTGGTCCGTCTTCTCAAGAACATCGCGGAGGGTCATGTTGGATGCTGCCAAAATGGGATTGCCGCCCGGTTCAACTACAAGACTCACCAGTTCAAAAGGTTAGCAGGCGGGGAGACGTTTAAACTGATTGCCCGGAACCCGGCGCGTTTTGCACGTCGCCGGACCCTCATTGGCATGAAACCGGCATATTCAGTCGTTTATCAGGTTCAGGCGCTTGTCAAAAAAATTCCAGTTACGCCCTGGTGACACCGTCGCACGCAGGCCGCGGTCTGCCGAAATTGCGCCAGTTCGGGTACACACAGAGACGCGGACCGTTTCAGTGCGAGGCCCCACGTCTCCCATGTTGTTGGTGTACGGCTTCCTCGGGCTGGTAATACTCGGAACGGCGCTGCTAATCCTGCCCATGTCGAACGTGGAAGGCGGCTTTACCCCCTTCACTCAGGCCCTGTTCACCTGCGTCTCCGCGGTGACCGTAACCGGCCTCATTGTGGTCGACACCGCAGAGGCGTGGACCGGTTTCGGGCAGGTCGTCATACTCGGGCTGGTTTTCGTCGGCGGTCTGGGATTCATGACCGGCGCCGCGTTCATCGTAGTGGTCGCAGGCCAACGGCTCTCCCTGTCAAACAGGTTGATCATCATGGAAGGCCTTGGCGGCGGGGAGCTCGGCGCGGTCACGTCGCTTGTCCGGAACATCGTAATCGTCTCCATCCTCATTCAGGCGGTCGGAGCGGTGGCGCTGTTTCTCCGCTGGTACGTCTTCGGCGAGTTATGGGCCGGGATCACCTTGCCCGACGTTATTTGGCACAGCATCTTCCACAGCATCACCGCATTTAACAACTCGGGAATCGAGGTGCTGCCAGACGCACGCCTCGGCGGAGGAGCGAGCCTCGAACCATTCAGGAGCGACGTGCCGGTCCTCACCATCATTGGGTCGCTAATCGTAACGGGCGGGCTCGGATATGTTGTCCTGCGAGACTTCGTCACACTGCGCCGATTCGGTAAGTTTCGACTTGAGACGAAATTAATCCTGGTCGGGTCTGTGGCGCTGATCCTGATAGGAGCGGGTGTTTTCCTCTTAAGCGAGTGGAAAAACAGGGAACTTGAGGGCGGCGTTGCCATCCGTACACGGCTTGCTGACGCGTTTTTCCACTCGGTGAGCGCGCGCACCGCGGGGTTTTCCACGTTCGACTACGACCTGATGCACGGAAGCAACACGCTGCCTACCGAGGCCTTGATGTTCGTCGGCGGAGCTTCGGCGTCGACTGCCGGCGGGATCAAGATCAACACCTTCATGGTGGTCTTGTTTGCCATAGTCGCAAACGTCAGAGGGCGCACCAACGTAACGGCGTTCGGCCGCGAAATACCGTTAGGCAACGTGCGCCGCGCCTTCGTGGTAACGCTAGTGGCGGTGTTCATTCTGGTCTTCTTTTCGTATCTGTTGATCGCGGTTCAAGACACTTTGCCATTCCGCGCCGCCCTATTCGAGTCCGTATCGGCGTTCGCCACCGTTGGCCTCTCGATGGGCATCACAGACCAACTGAACGAACCCGCCAGGGTAATCGTGGTCGTCGCCATGTTCCTCGGGCGGCTCGGACCGTTAACCTTGGCGCTTCTAATGACAGGACAGGGAGCGCAGGAGCGCATTCGGCTCACGCAGGATACGGTTAGAATTGGCTAACCGCTTGACGGCGCCATGAAAAGATGGCGCGTTGCCCCGATCACATAAGATGCTCACCCAGGTAACACTCGCATGAAACAACAGGTGATGGTAATTGGATTGGGCCGCTTCGGCTCAAACGTTGCGCGCACCCTGTACCAACTTGGACACGACGTCATGGCGATCGACCGCGATGGAGAGTTGGTCCAGCCCATGATGGGCGAGGTGACCTACGCACTCCGGGGCGACGCTACGCAAGAGGCCGTGTTAAGAGAGATGGGCGTGCAGAATTTCGACATAGCCATCGTCGCTATCGGCTCGAATGTCGAGGCAAGCATCATGGTAAGCGTGCTCCTCAAAACACTGAACGTGCCGTACATCGCCGCCCGCGCACAGAGCTTCCTGCACGGCAACACACTCGAACGGATCGGCTGCGACAGGGTTATCCACCTTGAAGAGGAGGGAGGCCGGCGGCTGGCGCACTCCCTGTTCAATCCAGAGGTGCAAGAGTACCTGGAGGTCGCTGGCGCCTTTGGCATCAGCAGGATCGCAGTGCCTGACCGATTCAAGAGTATGACGCTCAGTGAAGCGGGGTTTGCCGGTGCGAGGGACAAATACGGCGTTAGCGTCATCGCATTGAGAAGGGGAGAAGAGATTATCTTGAGACCGGACCCCAATGAAACGATGAAGCTTGGCGACGCCCTGGTACTGGCCGGACCGGACGAACTGGTTCGGCGAATAACCGACTGATCGACAATTCAGACCCGACTAATGGCGACTCGGAAAGTAATGGCCTTGACGACCGGCGATGCGTCGGACCGGGGAGTTGTGGCCCACGCCGCCAACACTGTCCGAATGGCCCACGGCGAGTTATTGGTGGTATACGTCATCAAGATGAACCGGTCCTTGCCGGTCGACGCAGAGGTTAAGGAAGAGGTAGAGCTCGGTGAACACGTGCTTAAACAAGCCGAACGGACAGCCCGGCTACCCAAAAACTCCTTTGACACCCAGTTGCTCCAGGCACGCGAAATTGGCCTCGCCGTCATCCACGAAGCCGCGATTCGAGACGTCGACGAAATTGTGATAGGCATGTCCTACCCCGAACAGACCGGCAAGTTTGCTCTGGGCGACCATGTGCACTACGTTCTCGAACACGCGGCCAGCCGCGTTATTCTCCTCCGCGAGACGCCGCAGGTACTAGCGGAGCCGGAAGAACCGGCCCGTCTCGCCATGAACGGGGCCCGCTCATGACGCGACTTCACGCCAGAAAAGACGAAACATGAACGTGATAATCGTAGGCGCAGGCAAGACCGGCGCAGGGCTCGCGTCGTGGTTTGCAAACCACAGCCACGTCGTCACCCTCATAGAGGCCAATCTAGCGCGCATCGAAGCGTTGCACACCCAGAATATCGAGTCCGGCGCCATAAGCGTCGTAGAGGGTGACGGCGCCGACCGCGTATATCTCGAAATGGCCGGAATCCATAACGCCGACGTGTTCATCGCAGTCACCGGCCGCGATACGTTGAACGGTCTGGCGGTTCAACGAGCTCTTCACGAGTACCGGGTCCCCAACATCGTCATGTGCGCACGCGACGAAGACCTGCGAATCCTGTATGAATCGATGGGCATCAAGGCAATTAGCCCAACACAACTGACGGTGGAGAGCATCGTGTCGGGCATTCCGGCCGGGTGAGAGGGGTACAGCCGTTGTACATCGTGATCGTGGGAGCCGGCCGCACCGGCGAGTCCATCGCAGCGGCCCTGATCGCCGGCGGGCACGAGGCGTTCGTCCTTGACCGTGATCCTGCGCGGATCGCCGCCATACGGTCACGGCTCGGCAGCGTCGCGGCCGTCGGGGATGTCGCTTCCATGTCGTGCCTCAACGATGCCGGTATGTCGAGGGCATCCGTCGTGGTGGCGGCTACCGAGTCAGATGAGGACAATCTCGCCGTTTGCCAACTCGCAAGGAAAAACTTCGATGTCCCCAAGTCGATCGCCCTGGCGCACCGCCCGGAAAATGCCCGGCTCTTTGAAGTGTGCGGAGTCGACATCGTAGTCAGCAGCACCGATCTGATCATCTCCAGCGTGGCCTCATCACTCCCCGCGCACCCTCTCGTCAATTTGATGCTGATACGGGATCGAGGGCTGGAGATCGTAGCCGTGACGATTCCGGCGGGCGCCGTGGCCACCGGAAAGGCCCTGCGGGATGTTGCAATCCCCTACGGGTCGAACATCGTACTCATCATCGGACAGGCCGGCCCGCCCGCAACCCCAACGCCGGACACGGTTCTCGTGGGCGACACCCTGGCCATTGCGCTGTGCCCGGTCGATTCGACGGCCGAGCTCTGGGAAGCGCTGACCGAGATGCGATAGATGAACAGCCCGAAACGAGTCGCCTTCCTCGGACCGGCGGGAGCTTACGGTGAAGAAGCGGCGCACCGCTACGCGCCCGACGCACAGCACATACCTTTCCCGTCGAACCAACATGTGGCCGCCGCCGTCGAAGACCGGGAGGTCGACGAAGCGGTGGTGCCGATCGAGAACAGCCTCTACGGATCCGTCGCCGACGTCCTTGACGTCCTCCTCGAGGCGAAGCGAACCAAGATCCGCGGCGAACTGCTGTTGCCTGTCAGACATTGCCTGATCGTCAAACCTGGCACGAAACCCGAAAACGTGGCCAAGGTGCTGTCGCACCCCCAGGCCCTCGGGCAGTGCCGCAGGTACCTTGCCAGCCATCTCCCCGGCGTACGTCAGGAAGTTACAGCCAGCACCGCCGCCGCCGTCGTCGCTGTGGCCGGTAACGGCGACATGACAAGCGCCGCGATTGCATCCCGGAGGGCGGCAGAAATCTACGGCCTCGAGATCCTTGATGAAAGCATCCAGGACAACGACACCAACATTACGCGGTTCGCAGCGCTGGCAAACGAAGACCACCCTTTCACCGGCGACGACAAGACCTCGGTGGCGTTCGACTTTCACGCCGACGCCCCCGGGCTGGTCTACGCGGCGCTAAGGCCGTTCGCCGAACGGGGCATCAACCTCACCAAGATCGAATCGAGACCCACAGGATCGGAACTCGGACGATACATCTTCATCCTCGATTTCCTGGGCCACCGTACCGAACCGCACGTCGTGGAAACCCTGGACGAAATCAGACCGCACGTGGCGGTTCTCAAGGTGCTCGGCTCCTACCCAAGAGCCTACTTGAACACCTGAGTGTGGGGCCGGACGGGGGCTAGGGAACCTCTGAGCAAGCCGTCAAAACGAACATTTCCCATCTCTACAATGCCTGAATTGACGTACATATACCAATTCGTATTGATTACGCCGCCAATTTAGATCGTAGGGGCGGGTTTCAAACCCGCCTTCGGCCCCGACAATTTGCAGGGTTGACCAGCATTCCCCGCCCGCTCCTAGAGTTCGTCGCCGTCCAGATCGAAATCGTCAAAGCCGCCGTCACCGCGTATCTGTGACGCAGCTCGTCTGCTCTCAAACGCGGCTGAGGAAAGTCGTTCCTTCGTTGCCGCCGCCAGCTCCTCAGCCTTGTCTCGCCACTCATTGCCGCGTTCGGCCAAGAGGGCCCTCGTCTCTTCTCCGGACTTGGGCGCCAACATCATTCCCGCGGCAAAACCGATGGCGCCGCCGATGAGCAATCCGATCAGCAGTCCACCACCACCTTTTCTGCCGTCTTTATCAGCCATTTGACAGCCTCCCGTTACTCACCGAAGCCCCGGCAATCACTCCGGCTTCCGGCCCTTTCCAAAAAACCACCCCGCAAGGCGCGAAATACCCGCCAAACCGAAACCCCCTTGCGCCGCACGGGTTAAATCCTGAAGCGTTTTTCCAAAAGACTCCAGACCCGCTATCGCGGGATCGAGCTTCTCTAGCGTCTGCTCCGCTCGCGTCGTGAGCCTCGTGATACGGCGGTACAAAAGTATTGCCAGCGCCGAAAAGAGAAAGAGTACGAAGAATCCCAGCAGGCCCACCGCGATCACGACAACGTCACGGATGAACCCGACAAGTTCCGGTGCGCTGATCGCTGGCAGAAGGGTCATGTCAATCTTCGGAAGAAACTAAAAGCGTGTCTAACAAGTCCCTTTGTCGCCCCGAGCACCCGGTGTCACCTTGAGCACCCCCGGCGCACCCAACGTCACCCTGAGCGAAGCCGAAGGGTCTGGGGATAGAGGGGCGGACCTTGCTGCCTGGCAGACGTTAGATTCTTCGCTTGGCCCACAATGACAAACGTTTGCGCTCCGCTCCAGCGGTGCCCTTTTAGACACCCTCTAAGGTTGAGTCGGGAAACCGTACTACTTAATCTTAGCAGCCAATTGCTTACGGGTCTAATAATATAATGTATTCACTTAATAAGTAATTGCTTATCAATAATTTTACATCGTGAATAGCGACCCCGGTTGGCATCGTCTGCAGTAATTCGTCTCTCGACGATTGGTCGTGATCGACGTGATTGGATTGCCGCAATCCGGGCACGGCAAGCCTCCATTGCCATGGACCTTCAGAAAGTCCCGGACCTTCTTGTGTATGTCAGCGCCCACCCGGCGCCTCAATACGCTTACCGCCCGCGCAGGCGTCTCGTACACCGCATCACGCAGGCGTGCTAGTTGCGCCTCGTCCAACCGGCCCCGCTTGGTGAACGGATAGACCTTGGCCTCGAACAAGATC
>JAKZUY010000106.1:0-4114 GCA_047516345.1 Dehalococcoidia bacterium
CGAGGGGTCTGTTGCGTGAATCCTCGCCCACCCGCGCTCGTTCTGCCGGCTCTTGATCGTTCCGATGCACACCGTGTTAACTCGGACGTTGAACTCCGCGAACTCTTTTGACAGCGACTTCGTCATGGAGATACCGGCCGCACGCGCCATGGAAGTCGGGTTCGTTCCCCCGGCCGAAGCTTTGCCGCCCGGTGTCGTGATGTTGAGAATCGCCCCGCCAGCCGACTTTTTCAAGTGTGGCAGCGCCGCCCTGATGCAGTACATGGCGCCGTAAACCTTAAGGCGAAAATCCTCGGTGAAAATCTCGTCTGTAAGGTCGGAAAACGTGTGAGCGGCGCTGGTGCCTGCGTTGTTGACGAGGATGTCGACTCCGCCCCATTCTCCAACTACCCGATCGACCAGGTCTTGCACCTGCCCTTCATCGCGAATATCCGTCGATATTCCCATGACAGGGTTTCCCGTCGATGCCTCAATCTCTTGAGCAGCCGCATCCAGGTCGGCCTGGTTGCGCGCCGCGATGGCGACCCGCGCCCCCTCGGCCGAAAGTGAGGCCGCTGCCGCCTTGCCGATGCCGAAGCTGCCCCCGGTCACAATTGCGACTTTGTCTTTTAGTCTCAGGTCCATTAGTCGCTTTCCTCTCCTCGGAGTGAATCAATCAGCGTTGCCGCGCCCTCTCAGCAGACCGATTATAGATGCAGGGCAATGCAGGGCAGCCCCGCGGAGGACGCCGGTTCGAACTACCTGCTACCCGACATAAGTCCCGTACGCCTCGTCCAGCAGGTCCACCACGTACTTGACCTGCACAGCCGATCCGTCGCGTCGCAATGCGTTTTCGATCTGCATTGCACAGCCCGGATTGCCGGTTGCGACGACCTCCGCGCCGGTGGAGGTAACGTTGTTAGCTTTCCTCGCGCCGAGCCGAAGTGACATCTCTTTTTGGGTGATCGAGTAGGTGCCTGCCGAGCCGCAGCAAATACCCGATTCAGGCATCTCGACCAATTCCAGTCCGGGTATGGCCCGCAACAGCTCCCGCGGCGCTTCGGTGATCCGCTGCGCGTTGGCGAGATGGCAGGCGTCCTGATAAGTAACCCGCCGCTCGACCTTCGTTTCAGGTGGCGTGAACGGCAGGCCGACGAGGTATTCGTGGATGTCCCTGGTCAGAGAAGCCGCTCGTTCGGCTTTTGCAGCGTACTCGTCGTCGTGATGAAGCAGTTCACCATACTCCT
This sequence comes from Dehalococcoidia bacterium, assembly GCA_047516345.1. Lineage (GTDB taxonomy): Bacteria > Chloroflexota > Dehalococcoidia > Lucifugimonadales > Lucifugimonadaceae. Next base: position 1,227 of record JAKZUY010000106.1, read on the forward strand.
TCATTGTCGAGCCGCAGCCGGCCGACAGGGTGACGATGGCATCGGGGTCGGCCGACAGGAAGGAATCTATGTTGCGGCGTGCCATGGCCCGCGCCGATTCACGTTCGCCGGAATGCGCGTTAAGAGCTCCGCAACACCCTTGGGCCGCGGTAACGACAACCTCAATGCCGTTATGGGCGAGAACTCTGGTTGCGGCCTCCATGGTCTCGGCGTGAGCGAGCGGCATGACGCAACCGGCCAACAGGGCGACCCTCCCTCGCCTAACACCGCGTGGCCGGATGACCTGGCCCTTCGCTGAGAAAAACTGTTCGCTCATGCGCGGCAAATTACTGTCGAGGTGCTCAAAATCTCCGGGTAACAGTCGCAGGAATCCGCTGTTGCGAGCGAGCTTCCGCATGCCGCTTTTTACATAGAGCTTCAGCGCTGCGCCTGCGGCTTTCGTGCGCCCGGGGCTGGTGAGAATTCCGCGGTAACCGATCGCCCGGCCGATTCGTTCCGACCTCGACCGCTTAAAGGACTGTTCTACGGACGTCCGGGTAGCTTCCATCAGGCGCCCGTATGGAACGCCTGACGGGCACGCCACCTCACACGCCCTGCATTGCAGGCACAGGTCCCAGTGACCGACGACCTGCTCGGTGATGCCAATCCGCCCTTCATTGACGGCTTTCATCAGGGCCAGGCGGCCGCGGGGGGATTCCGCCTCCAGTCCGGTTTCGATATAGGTGGGGCAGGCGTTTAGACAGAATCCGCAGTGCACGCACTTGTACAGGTCGTCGTGCGGGAAGTCCTGGTCGACGAAGCCCGGAAAAGTGCCCGGAGGGCCGACGCGAGGTGTGGTCATGGGGGGTTCACCCTGCCTCTCATCGGCACGAAATGCGGCGTCGACACACCGTTTGGCGTGATGCGGGTGCCGTTGGTGCGAGAGCGATGTGATGCCATTTGCTAGATGCGGCCTGCGAACCGTCCCGGGTTTAGCACGCGTCCGGGGTCGTATTGGCGTTTCATGCGTTTCATTATCTCCAGTGACGCGCCGACGTCTCCGAAAACATCCGTGTTCATTTTTACCGCGGTCGGACAACGTTCGATTATCGCCATTCCACCGTGCCGGTTGGCCAACGAAAATGCGAATTCCGCTAATTTATGCCCGTCAAAGTTCGCGCCGCTGGGCCAATTGATGAGGATGACCCCGAAACCCATGTGACCGATTATCGACGCATCGGGTCCCTGGCGCTGTAGTTGATGCCTTTCCAGATCGACGAGGACACTCTCCATTGCAAGCGGTTTGACCACAACGCGCGCCGTCAGGCCTGCCGGGTCAAAGTGGTTCCCCAGTGCCATCCCCCAAAGTGGACCGGCTTCGTCTTGGTCCAGAACCTCGTAACCGTCGGCCGAAGCGGCGCCCGCCGCCCCTGTCACCATGTCCACCTGCCTGACAACGGCCGCCATGCCACCGTTAACCCTGGCCACAAGCACGTAGCTCGTGCCTTCCCCGGAGGCCGAGTACGTCAGTTGCCCTGTAGGTAAGTCGGGGCGCAGGGGCCCGGCGATGACGGACAACGCCTCGGGCATGATTGGACTGTCCAGCACGGTTTGGGCAGCCGTTGTCGCCCCTTCAGGCGAGGAGAACCATGCTGCCACGGTTCTCGTTCTTTCGGGCAAGGGCATGAGTTTGAACGCTACCTCAGCGATCACGCCCAGAGAGCCATAAGCTCCGGTGTGGAGCCGGTGCAGGTCGTAGCCTTGGACGTTTTTCACCACCCGCCCGCCAGTGCGCGTGTCCGTGCCGTCTCCGAGCACAATTCTCATACCGAGGACCCAGTCACGAATGCCGCCGAACGACAACCCCGTCAAGCTAGTTGGATTTGAAGCCACCGTACCGCCGAGAGTGGCCCTGTGCGGCTCAGGCGTCTCAAACGGAAGGCGTTGCGCCGACAGGGCCAGCCGGTCCTGTAGTTGACCGATGCGGACTCCGGCCGCTGCAACCACGGTGAGGTCGCCGGGGACGTGGTCGACTTCGGGATCGAGGCCGTTCAGATCAACCGCCGCGTCGTAACGTTCCGGAACATTGCCAACACACATGCGTGTGCTTCCGCCAAAAGGGATAACGGCTTGTCCACGGGAGTGGGAGTCAGCCAGCAATCTCGCCAGGTCATCGACCGAGCCGGGCTTTTCGACGCGTGACGGTGACATTCCGTCTACTGAGTAGTCGAATGTAGCTTGGTCAGGCAACGACGTCTGCATCCCTATTCGGCCGGTCATAGTCGTTCAGCGTGTTCCGTTTTCGAGTTTGATTATCAAGATTCAATATGCGACAGCCGTTGATTGAAGTCCGGCCAAGTTTGGGCAATGCGCTGTAATGTTCGGGTTTCCGCCGCTGCCGCTTTATTGGCCTAAAGGTCGATCCAGCGGTCCTCGCGGGCAGACATGATTGCTGCATCGGCAATTTCGGCCGCCTTTAATCCATCGACGAAGCTGGTTTCAACCGGTTCCCCGGACCGAATCGCATTGATGAACAGCTCGTACGGTTGTGGATACGGGTCTCCCGGATCCAGCTCGCTAAACTGTCCGATTTCCATGTCCGCTCCAATGATTCCGTAACGGCCGTTGGACATGATCCGCCCCTCACGCCCCGTCACCTCGAACTCTACAATCGTTCGGCCGTCGGGCCCCGTCCCCCGGCTGACCCAACTGGTGTGGACCACTGCGTACGCGCCGCCATGCAGTTCCAGAAGAAAAGCCGATGAGTCAGGGGCGTCCACGTTCATTCCCTCGGGGGCATCCGCGAATTTCCTATGCGGTATTGAGGTGCGCAACAGGGCGCAAATACGACTGACCTCGCCGCCCAGGAACCGTACTGCATCGAACACGTGGATGAGTTCGTAGACGGT
>JAKZUY010000107.1:0-8026 GCA_047516345.1 Dehalococcoidia bacterium
GAGCTTCCTCGGGGTGGGCGTCCCACCCCCGACGCCGGCCTGGGGCCTTATGGTCGCCGACGGGCGTACGTACATTACCGCCGCCTGGTGGGTCACGGTCTTTCCGGGCATAGCCATCTTGGTAACGGTGCTGTCCATGAACTTCCTGGGCGACTGGCTGCGAGACCGCTGGGACCCAAGACTCCGACAGGTGTAGCCGACTACGAAATTCCCGGGAGAGCCCATTACGAAACGCGGCGCGGCGGCCGGAAGATGCGTGGTCAGTACGGGCGAAGGGGAACTGCTGTGCAGCATCGCGGGGTTGTAGCCGGGGGCCGGATTGCGTCGAACGGCGAATCAAGGCCCTGGTAGATCAGACGTGTTGATCCACCAAGATTGAATTGCCGTCCGGGTCCAGGACCACAAAGCTGGCCGGCCCTGCGCCGTTCTCATCTGCTTCGCTAACCAGGATTACGCCGTTCGCCTTGAGCCGCCGTTGCAGTTCACGCACGTCTGTAAAGGAATCAAGCGCTTGAGCCTGGCCATCCCACCCTGGATTGAAGGTCAGTATGTTCCCCTCGAACATCCCCTGGAAGATACCTATGGTGCAATGGCCGTTCCGGAGGATCTGCCAGTTCTGCGCAGGATCGCCCCCGACAACCTCAAACCCGAACTTCTCGTAGAAAACCCTCGAAGTTTCGAGGTCCTTCACGGCCAAGCTAATCGAAAAAGCGCCGAGTTCCATATTATGTTCCTCCAAATTCACACTCCTCAATGTAGCGGAGCATGCTGTCTCTCAGGAATTCGCTCCTGGACCGTCCCTGTTGTTTCATCGGTTTCATCACCTCGTCCGCCCGGACCACTATCTCGGCGGGAAGCGAGACGGTGATGGTCCTGGTTTTCTGCGGCGCGTGCGCCTCTTGTGAACCAGTCTTATCAAGATGCTGTGCCATCGGCATGATACTGTCAACGACGTGCTGTCAGAGCAGGAGTGGCTCTTGTCCCCGGGGTGGAGCGCCTCAGTAATGTTGACGACTTCTCGACCCTCGAGTAGGCGTTGAATGGAAATGCGGCGCAATCCCAACGAGCGACGGCGCGTTGGAATTGGTTGCCGAGCAGGGGATGGGCTGTTGGCCGACCATGGTCTTCTGGGGAGGCAGCCCGCGGGGGGTCTCCAGCCATCAGTAGGAGGCGATTGGTGGTCACAGCCGACGCCCCGGCGGCGTGCATGTGCGCGGAAAGCGGAAAAGGGTAAGGCACGTGTCCGATGGGGCGTATGTACCGGCCGCCAACAGGCGATGGGCATCTGAAAACACCTCAAGGCAGGTAGGCAAAATCGGGAATATTGTGACAGGATCAAGTTAGCGGCAAACGCTTATTGCCGGGGAAAACGGAAAGGTCCGACTTGAAATTCGGAAGATTTACCATTCCAGTAATAACCATTGCTGCATTGGTACTTGTGGGCGCAGTCGCGGCAGGATTTGTCGTGAATGCTGTGGTGACTTCCGACCCCCCGGCCGAAAACGCGTCAGATCCGACTCTCGTCCCCAAACCCGCGGCCGAACCCACGGCAACGTCCACGTCTGTACCTGTCAAGCTCCCTGAGCCCACGGCCGAACTCGCACCAGCGCCGACACCGATCCCAGCACTCCCGGTCGAAGCCACGGCAACGCCCACGTCTGTGCCTCTCAAGCTCCCCGAACCCACGGCAGAGCACACTCCGGCGCCGACTCCCACTCCCACCCTCGCGGTCGAACCCACGGCAACGCCCACGTCTGTACCTCTCAATATCCCCGAAGCGCCGGGCAAGTTACAGCCTCCATCCCCAGCAACCGAACGCTCCGCGATAGGGACCCGTTCCGAATCGTCGACCTTGGGCGACGAGACTGTTGTACAGCCCAAGTCTCCCGAATTGACTGACAAGTCACAACAGCCGGCTACGCCACCAGACCGCTCCGCGAAAGGGACCGATTCCGGAGCGAACGGCGCCGGTCAGGGAAAGATCTACACCTGGGAGGACGGCGACAGGACACTGAGGGCGGTGCTGCAGGAAGATTTGGTCGTTCAGGACAACGCCGCCAACACGCCGGATGACGTAGTGGTTGCGAGGGGAGCAGGGGATAGCATCGTCCGGAAGCAGCCCAAACACGGCGAGGACCCTCGACCGGTGTTCCGTTCGGAGTCGGGTGGCGGGCTGATGACTCTGCCAGGCGGTGTTCTGCTCGCGTTGGACCCCGAATGGGACGAGGACATGGTCGATAGCTTCTTCTCCGAGAACGGTATCTCGAAAGACCGGACATCGGAGTTGGGCTTCATTGAGAACGGCTTCGTGGTGGAGACCGAACCGGGCTTTTCAGCGCTGGAACTGGCCAACGAACTGGCTGCCCAGGACGGCGTGGTGATTTCCAGCCCCAACTGGTGGAGAGAGGTAGAAACGAAGTGATGCCGCCCAAACCGAGTGTCGTCGACCGCTTGGTCCTAAGCCCTGGACAGGGATCGACACGCCCTTGATAGCAACACGGCGTGCATCCTTCCTGCCGTCAGCGTGGAAGCTGCTCCTCCTGGCGGTCTCCATCGGCTTCTTCTTCATCCTGAGCACGGGAGGCGCCGCGGCTCAGACGGCTGACGACCACGGCAATACCCTTGGCGCCGCGACCGATATTTCGCTGGGTTTCTCGATAGACGGACGCATCGACCATGGGCTCGACCGGGATGTCTTCAAGCTGGACCTGTTCGGCGCATCGGGATACACAGATGTCTGGATATACACCACCGGAGATTTCGATAGCTGGGGGCAATTGTATGACAGCACCGGAACGTTTATTACCTTAAATGACGATCTAATAGGCGATACTGAACTCAATTTTCATCTTCGGGCGGTTCTACCAAGAGGTGTCTACTACGTCATAGTTTTTAGCGCGGACGACACGACGGCAGGGGATTACACGCTTCACGCACAGGTGGCAACTGATCCAGGCAGTACCCCGGGCACGGCGTCACGCTTGGTTCTCGATTCTCCAACCACGGGAACGATTGACACGTCGGTCAGTTCAGATTTCTTCACACTTGATTTCACGGAATCCACAAATGTGCTCCTCATCGCCAGGAGCGGGAATCTTGGACCTATAGATATAACGATTTTTGACGCCCGAGGAGTCGAAGTTTCCGCAAACGTCTATCGTTTACTTACCCGTAGATCAACTTTCTTATACCGGAGTGGTTTCGCCATTAGGGACGACTTCGACCCGGGCACTTACTATCTGAGAGTGAATACGCCTGAAAGTTTTGTCTATAACCCCCTGCCGTATACCATCCTCGCTGTTGACGATACTGCTTACACCGATTTTACTGAAGAGTGTGAATCCAGTACGCGTTCACTCAACAACCCGCAGATCATCGATCCCCTGTACGGATGCCAATGGCACCTGAACAATCTCGATGGCGAGGACATCAACGTCGAAGATGTCTGGGCGGAAGGCATAAAAGGTGAAGGCGTTAACGTCGCCGTGGTCGACAGCGGATTGGACTACACTCACGAAGACCTGGTCGGCAACGTCGACACCAGCCTCAATCACGACTACACCGGTGACGGTGACGTGTATTATCGATTCACACACCATGGCACGCACGTTGCCGGTATTGTGGCGGCGGGTGATGACGACATCGGCGTGCGCGGCGTGGCCCCGAGGGCGACCATCTACGGGTACAACCTGCTGCGTGACGTTACGGACGTAAACATTGCGGACGCCATGACCCGCAATGGGGTCGTAACGGCTGTGTCCAACAACAGCTGGGGTCCCTCCGACGGTCCGGGGTGGGACACCGTTCCTTCGATCTGGGAAGCAGCGGTCGACACAGGAATCAGGACAGGCTTCAACGGCAAGGGAACCTTCTATGCCTGGGCCGCCGGCAATGGACATCTGGAAGGCGACGACTCCAACCTGGACGAATTCGCCAACTACTATGGCGTGACCGCCGTTTGCGCGGTGAGTGATCACGACACCAGAAGCAGCTACTCGGAGATGGGCGCCAACCTGTGGGTCTGCGGCCCCGCGAATGATCTCAGTGACGAGCACCGGGGTATCGTCACCACCGAAAACTCCGACCGCTATTTTGAAGAATTCGGCGGAACATCCGCGGCAACCCCGGCTGTTGCAGGCGTAGCTGCGCTGATGCGCGGCGCCAATCCGGACCTGACGTGGCGGGATCTGAAACTGATTCTTGCCGCCTCGGCTCGGAAGATCAACGCCGATATTCCCGGTTGGGAAGATGGCGCCCGCAAGTACGGGTCCGGCTCCGATGGGGACCGCTATCACTTCAACCACGAGTACGGGTTCGGAGTGGTTGACGCCAAGGCCGCCGTCGATCTGGCGAAGGGGTGGAACAGCCTACCGCCGATGGGAAGTTCACCCGTGGAGTCGGGTCTGTTGAACAAACGGATCCCTGACGCGCCGGAAACCGGTGACCCCGTGACGATCACCAGCACACTCACGCTGGACACCGGCTTGAAGTTCACCGAATTTGTCGAAATCAACGTATCCCTCCAGCACGGTTCTTTCCGGGACCTGGAAATCGAGTTGGTGTCCCCGTCCGGCGCAGTATCCAGGTTGGTCGGAGAATTCGACACATATGCCGATTCTGGCGACCTCGTCCCGTTATACGGTACGTTCCGCTTCGGCTCGGCAAGACACCTGGGCGAAGACCCCAACGGCGTGTGGCAACTTCAAGTCACCGACCGCCTTCGGCTTGTGGAAGGAACCCTCGAATCATGGAGCCTCACCGTCTACGGGCACGGGACGAACGTCCCATGTGCCACTCAAGGCGCGGTACCCAATGCGGTCAACAATCCGGGGCTGGTGTCCGACTGCGAGTCACTGCTTGAAGCGCGTGACTCACTGGCGGGGAGCGCGACGCTGAACTGGTCGGCGGATACTCCCATCGCAGACTGGGATGGTGTCACCGTTGGCGGAGCGCCACAACGCGTCACGGGAATAAACCACTACGGGGGTCAGTTGACCGGCGCGATACCGCCAGAGTTGGGTAGCCTCACCAATCTGAAAGTACTGTTTCTCTCACAGAACCAGCTGACCGGACCGATTCCGCCGGAATTGGCAGGGCTCTCCAATCTTGAAGCGCTTGACCTTTACGGAAATCAATTGACCGGTCCCATACCGCCGGATTTGGGCAACCTCTCCGAACTGGTAGGGCTGAACCTTTCGAGCAACCAATTGAGCGGGGAGATTCCTGCTTCATTGGGCAACCTGGACAACCTGCGACGGCTGTCCCTGGCGCAGAACCGGTTGAGTGGAGAAATACCAGCGGGTTTAGGCAGTCTCGCAGACCTGCAACAGTTGTTCCTTTCCCCGAACCAGCTGGACGGGTGTGTGCCACAGGCATTGCGAGATGTGGCAAGCCATGACCTCGATGATCTTGGTCTGCCGTACTGCGACGTGTTGCTGAGCGGCCTGACCATAAGCCCGGGATCTTTGACAACCCTATTCGACCCCTATCGCACCGAATACGACGGCGTGGTTAGCACGTCGCGGGTTACGGTGACTCCCGTCAACGTATACAACTCCACTTTCCGGTTCCTCGATGATAACGACGGTGAAATAGCGGATGCCGATGGTTCGCTGAACGGCCATCAGATCGATCTGGCCACCGGTATTACGACCGTCAGGATCAGGGTTATATCCCAAGACGGCCAAGCGACCGTTACCTACACGGTTCAGGTAAGCCGGATCGACCCGCCAGGGGCGCCAGTCATAAGTGACGTCACGCCGGGTGAAGGGTCTCTGACCGTTGCCTGGACCGCGCCGGGGGAGACCGGGGGATCGGACATCACCTCCTACGACCTGCGCTACATCGAAAGCGACGCCTCCGACAAGGCCGACGCCAATTGGTCGGTGTTGGACGATGCCTGGACCAGCGGCCCGCTGAGCTACACCATCACAGGACTAGCCGACGAAACGAAGTACGACGTACAGGTGCGGGCGGTCAACGCCGTCCAAGACGGTTCCTGGTCGGACGAAGCGACTGCCACCACCCCGGTCAGCAAGTTGCCAGTGTTCGCCGATGGCGTTACGGCCACGCGTTCGGTGGCAGAAAACGCGGCAGAAGGAACCGACGTCGGCATGCCGATTACGGCCAGTGACGCCGACAACAACGCATTGACCTATACGCTGGGCGCCGCCGACGCGGCCTTGTTCACAATTGATGAGACCACGGGACAGATCAAAGTCGGCCCAGGGACTACCCTGGACTACGAGTCGGGCGAGAATACATACATCGTCGAAGTCACGGCCGCCAACCCGCCCGACGCCGGCGCAACCATTACGGTGACCATCAACGTGATCGACGTGGACCTGGGTCCCCTGGGTAGTCGATATGACGCCAACAACGACCGGGTGATCGAAAGGGATGAGGTCCTGGCGGCCATAGTCGATTACTTCGACGACCTCATTACCAGAGAACAGGTGTTACAGGTCATCGCTCTCTACTTCGCCAGTTAATTCATAGAATTTCAGGTCACTGACAAGCCCGCCACGGTTTGCTTTGGACAATACCGGGCTATTCGGAGCCAATTCCTCGCCGTTCATTCCGGATGTGAAGTTGTCTTCGGGTAACTTAAGGACGCAGTAGCAGACGACGGCCCTGCCGGGGGCAACGTCGATCTCATTCGCTCGGAATCAGGACCGCTCAGACGGGCTTTTCAGCGGTGCTCGGGATGCCAACGCCCCTCGGCTCGTCAGCATTCAAGCCCCCGCATCCTGTACACAGTCGGGTAGCACGGGCTGCCGACTGTCGACGCGCGTCGCGGTCTACAACTCGAAGGCAATGGGCGCGGCGCTGTGTGGCCTCACCCCTCCTCAGTGTGGCTTCGGTGAATTGTTTCGGGAATGCGACGGCCGCTCCCACTCAAGGCCGGAGCCCAATCGAGTTGCATGGGCCATTCAACAAGTCCCGGCAGTTAACCGAGGCGGCACTTTCGACTTATTCCTGGTTCGTGCCAGCGCGCACGTCTGGCAGTACCTTAGTACCGCCTGCCAAACCGCTTGACAGTAGTACTACTTACGGGTAATACTACTTCGTAATACGACACCACCACTTTGGTAGTACTACCGATATGTCAGACAACATTCGCCTGGTTCTGGTTCATCGAAATCCCAGTATGTGCAGAGGGCTCGCTCTTCTCTTGACGGAGAGTGGCCATTGCGAAGTCCTCACGACCGCATCCAACGCCCGGGATGCTTTGTCTGCGGTGCGCCAGACCTCACCTGACGTCGTCCTCCTCGATCCTGAGTTGCCGGAAGCCGACTTGGGGGGCCTGATCGATGAAATGCGTAAGGCGGTCCCAACCGCATATGTTGTCGCCCTGACGGGATCGAGCGATCCCAAATATCTAAGGAGAGCGATCGACGCCGGCGTGACCGCGTATCTATCCACCGCCGCCGAGCCCGAGGAGTTGATCCAAAAGTTGAGGCTCGCGGCCAAGGGCCACGTGCTGGTAACAGGGCGGATGGCCACCTACCTGTCAGACCTGACTCGTACGCTCGCCGCGACCTCCAACGGCAGCGGATCGGCAGGCCTGACCGGGCGTGAGGAGCAGGTGGTCGAACTAGCAACCCGGGGCGCCACCAACAAGCAGATCGCGGACGCGCTGGTCGTTACCGAGAACACCGTCAAGGTGCACCTGCGCAACATCTACCGCAAGCTTGACGTGGAGAACCGCAACCAACTGACCGCGTTGACGCTCCAGTCGGGCCTGAACAGGCGGGACTAATCCGCGTAACGCCGCAAGCTTGACGTGGAGAGCCGTCACCGACTGACCGCGTTGACGCTCCAGTCGGACCTGAATATGCGGGCTAAGCCCCGAATACTCTCCCGGCGTACCCCTCCCCCCCCAGACGGGCGAGTCTCAAAGACTATCCCGTCGGAACCCGCAGAATTACTCGTTTGTGGAACGAAATCCGCCATTCATCCATCTATACTTGAAAGTACGTAATTCGGCTGATCAAGCCGATCAATGAGGCCTGCGGCAATGGCG
>JAKZUY010000108.1:0-9956 GCA_047516345.1 Dehalococcoidia bacterium
AGTTCATGAACGGGATGCTTGCTGTACGGCCCACAATGCTGGGGCGGAACACCCGGTAGTGGAACGACTGGACAATGACGTCGAGCCCGAGGTTCTGGTGCCAGTAAGAAGCGATCGCCTCCGCCGTCTGCTGGCGGATCAACGTGTTGGACTGGCCGAAGATCTCGATCTCGAAACCGTCCGGGTAACCGGCCTCTGCCAGCTTCTCCCGTGCGCCTTGAGGGTCGTACGGCATGAACCACCTATTGTCCCACTGCGGCATCCTGGGATTGAACTTGCCTATGTAGAGCGGCCATCCCTGACCATCCGTCAGAACCTCTACCAGTTCTTCCCGGTCATACGCTTCGGACAGAGCGGTTCTTACGAGCCGTGCCTGTTCCATGTCGGCAGGGTCGTCAGGGTCGCCGATCCACGGCTTCTCAACCTGGAGCCCGCCGCGTGAAAGCGGTTCACCGGTTATGACGTGATGTGTTTCCCACAAGTTGCCGGACCACGCGATGTTTAACTCCGAACCGCCAAGGTTCTGGCGTTCGAAACCGGCAGCCAGCAGCGGCGGAGCGTCCTTGAGTTGCAGGTCGGGCACGGCGTCCGCCTCACCCGTCTTCATCTGGGCGAGCCGGACCGTCGGGTCGGGTATGTCGAGAACCACCAGCCGGTCGATCTGGGCGTTTTTGCGCCAATGATCGTAGGGGATCTTGGTCAGGACCATGCGGCTGTCCTGAGTCCATTCCTCCACCTCGAAGTGACCGGTGCCGATGATGTTGTCCCGCATCCAGTCTTCGCCCATCTGGTCGCGTACCGCCGTCGATTGCACGCCGGTGGGCTGGAATCCCTGGCTCAGGGCCACGGACTGCCATCGAATGTCGAAACGGGTGAACGCGAGCCTTACGGTGTAGGTGTCGATCTGCTCAGCCTCGCCGAACATTGCCGCCAGGTCGCCGGCCTGTGCGTGGATGCTGGTCTCGGTCACGGCTGCGTTGGCGTCGTTGAGGGAATAGACCACGTCTGCCGCGGTCATTTCACCATAGCCATCGTGGAATTGAACACCTTCTTGGAGAACCAGATCGACGTAGCTCAGGTCGGACGCCAATGTCCAATCCTTAACAAGCCACGGTTCGCCGAAAACCGGTCCCTGTCCGAAATCGTCATTTCTGAACATCCCCTCAGCTGCACCCCAACGAACGGCGCCCTCGCCGCCGCCGGCGCGGTGCAATCCGATTCCTGGTTCAACGTCCTGCAAAACGATAGTGATCGTGCCCTGCGGACTCTTGGGTTGCGGTAGATCGATCTGCTCCGCAGGAATCGCGGTGGCCCTGGGGGTCGGCGTTGGTACCGCCAATTGGCCTGAGCCAGAGGCAACTGCTGTCGAGGCGGGCCGGGCAGTGGCCGCCGGCGCGGCTGCCATAGCGGTAGCCGCCGGCGCTGCGGGCACCGCCGTGGCTGCCATTGCGGGCTGCTGTGGCGCATCCGGTTGCTGCGGCGCCTGAGGCTGTTGGTCGGTGGAATCGCCACCGCCGCAGGCAACGGCAATCGCAAGACCGGCGGCTATCATAACCGCGAGCAAGGTCCGCCAATTTTTAAGTGATGTTTTCATGAAGAACCTCGGTTCCTGGCTCGAAAATTGCGTCTACCTGTTCGCGTGCCGATCGCCGGGGTTATCGATCAATTCACCCTGGTTCATCGCCAGCCTCAGTACCAGACAAGCGCTGCGTTGCCGACGGTACTTAGAACTTCCCGCCTATTCTAAAAATGGCAACTTGGCGCAGCGCAACGCTGTGTGCGTTCGCGCAGTCTAACAAAGCTGGCCGGGATTCGCATCGTTGTATCAAGATCCCGTCGTTTTTCCGGCATGATTCCCGGCCCGATTCGTCAGTTGGGCACGGACAATTCTCGAAAGCGACGAAGCCCGAATTTCAAATTTACTGCATTGGGATGTACGGATCGAAGGGCGTCAACGGCGCACGTCCAACGACTCGCCAAGACCCGAACGGCGTACCTCCGGGCGGGTCCTGCTTAAACGTATAGCCCCAGTTGTCCGCCGCCCTGAACGTACATACCAGCGGCGCCGCCATGCCTCGCCTCACTGGCAGGAAGGAAGTTGGCGACAAACCGGTAGCCCGCAGGCGACCGGGCCTCGGCGAAGTCAACCGCTTTCCGCGCCGCACTGGCTAATAACGCCGACTCCCAAAACGCGATTTGTGACTCTTCTCGGTCAGGCGCCATTACAAGGGTCCATGGCGCTGAAGGGTCGGCAACTTCCGAAATACGGATTGGGCGGGAATCTGCTGAAAGTGGGGAATCTGCTGAAAGTGGGGAATCGGTCCGCGGCGCGCGGTCCAGATCATCTGCGATTCCGGAAACGATGTGCATGTGGGCGTGAGGCTGACTCTGGTGGGCAGCCCGCCCGAAATTCGACAACAGCCGGAACCCTTCGCGGCATTGGCGTAGTCCAATCTCGACCGCCAGCTTCGCTACGGCGCCAAGCCCGGGTCCGCGCCACATCTCCTGCTGCGTCAAATGGCCAAGCGGCACGACGAGCAGCATGACCCGTTCCCACCGCAACCTGTTGGCAAAACACGCAGCGCCCCCGCCGTCCCGACCTGGCGCCCATCCCGTGTTCAAACGAACCTGGATATCCGGGTCCGGCGCCGACACCCAACGGGCTGGCGCCCGTCCGGCGACGATCCGGCAGAATGTACAGTCGAATTCGGCAGCGCCCGTGTTGGGCATCAGCCGGTTCGCCTCGCAGCACGAGCCCGACCGGAAGGCGGCCTGCTCCAGCCCCGGAATCGATAGTCGGGCGCAGATATCAGCCTTTCGGTCACGACGAGGCCATCACGCAATCTCGACGATATCGCCTCGGAATACCGTGTCCCGAATCCGCTGCGGTCTTGCGCGCCGCCGCCATCGGCGGCCTCAAGGAGCACTCTGCTTGTAATGACGGTCGGCAGCGACGCGTTGTGCCGGTGCACGATGAGTTGGTACAGCTTCTCTTCGGCCCACGCCGTCGATGCCTGCGAGCCCAGATCGTCGAGTATGAGCAATTCAGCGTTCTTGATGCGGTCGAACAATTTGTCGTACGTCACCTGACTGGTAGGTGAAAAACTCTTCCTCAAGTGATCGAGCAGATCGGGCACGAAACGGAAGATGACCTCTTTTCCTACCTCAAGCCTCGCATTTGCGATCGCTACCGCCAGGTGTGTCTTGCCCACCCCGGTCGGTCCTGCCAGGTAAAGCCACCCGCTCGGCTGCTTGGCGAACGATCTTGTGGCCTTCAAAGCCTCACGCAGCGTCTCCTTTTGATCGGCAGACGAACCGGCGCCGCCTCGGCGGTCGAAGTTGGCAAACGTCATAGAGTTTCGCAAACGGAGTTCGATTCCCGGATCATGGCCCCCTGAATCGACAATACCCGGCTTTAGGGATACCACCGTCGAAAATGCCGAATCGGTGATGCGGGACCGAATTCTGTCCGGCATTTCGTGGGGCGCCAAAGAACTCGTGATCACTGTCGGCATACGTTCGTCGTATCGATGGGTGAGGATCTGGTCGAGTTTGTCCTCGGCCCACGGGGAGGGTGAATGGCCGCCGATGTCGTCGAGTATCAGCAGTGGGGCAGCAATTACCTGGCTAAACAATTCGTCGTATCGCACTGTAGCTTCAGGGCCGAACGTCGCCCGCAAATGATCCAACAATTCCGGGACCACCACGAAGCGAGTTGCATGGCCAGCGGACATTAGCAAGTTGGTTATCGCAGCTGCCAGGTGGGTCTTGCCGGTCCCAGACGGTCCGGTCAACGCCAGCCAGCCGACGGGACGCTCCGCGAACCTCATCGCGGTGGCGTGGGCACGCCGGAAGGACGACGCTTCTACATAATCGGGTCGCCCCGAAGGATCCAGTGAGTCGAAAGTCAGCCGTTGCAGCGGTCCGAGGTCGCTGTACTGACGCAGGCGGTCGAAAGGCTTGACACCCCATGCCCGTTCCTGGCACTCGCACGGTATGACCCTACCGAAGTCAGGCGTTCCTACTGGCGCCGAGAGGCTCAGCCATCGAGCATCGTCGCAGATTTCGCAGCGGTATTCTGCGTCAGCGATTACCGCGCTGGCGCTGCTGTTGCCGGTACCAGCGGATGAAATCGTCGGATCTAACCTTCTGAGTATGTCCTCCAGGCTCTCCATGTTCGGCCTGCTCCCTCTGCGGACGTCGTAACGTCGCCGCTATGTAGTTCCAGTTCCTGGCGTTCCTGTAGGCTGCCGCCCGAATTGCTTCTAAAACTGCCAATTCCGTGTAGTCGTTGATCGCGTCACGGATTTTTTCGGCGACCATCGGCGTAAGCTGGCCGATATTCTCCTCATAAGCGAGTACAGCGATCGACGGCTCCGCGGCCGCTAGCGGATCCGGCCAGGTCTCCGGTTCAACCTCCGTGCCGGTGGAAGCAACGGAAACCACCGGCACGGCGCCCCGCCCGGCAAGCGCCCTGCGCACCGGTTCGGTGTTCAGGAAAAAGCGGTCAGGTCCGCCGCGTTCACGAATTTTCAGCAGCGTACCACGCCCGGCGGCCTGATCCAGAAGCGTAGAAACCCGTTCCTCGAGATCATCTCCACCGGCGCCCAGCATGGCCGCGACCGTTCGATCCGCGGCCAGGTCGGCCCTGGTCAATGATGCCGGAAATCCTCGCTGCTGATGAAGCGCCCACACGGCTCTCAGAGTAAGCCTGAGCTCATCCGGGTCGGTGATCTCAACGAGCAGGTCGGCCAGCAGGGGATTGGGTACCGGAGTGGACCTGTAGCCCCGCGCGAACGGATTTGGCGCCATCAGCTGCCAACCATCGGCGCGGTTGCTCCGACAGGGGCTGGCTGATCCAAGAATTGGCCGATGGAATCCCGCACGGCCATCCACAGGTCGTCCGTCGGCCCGTGCCTGTGTTTTGCCACGATGATCTCGGCGAGCCCGCGAGGATAGTCTGAATTCGGGTTGGTCCGGGCCCATTCCTCTTCCGTCATGTACTTGTCAACTCGGTGAATGAACATGACGACGTCTGAGTCCTGCTCTATGCTTCCGCTCTCGCGAAGGTCCGACAACACTGGCCGGTGCGAAGGCCGCTGTTCAATGGCGCGGCTCAACTGCGACACCGCCAGAACCGGCACGTTAAGGTCGCGCGCCATGGCCTTGAGGGACCGCGAAATCTCGCTAACCTCTTGAGCGCGGTTTTGCTCCCGCCGCCCGACGCCGCCCCCGTGTATTAGCTGCATATAGTCGACGACCGCAAAATCGAGTCCGGATTCGAGTTGCAACCGCCGAGCCTTACCGCGAATTTCTGCCACCGTCTGCACTGGCGTATCGTCGATGTAGATCGGCAGGTCGGAAAGAAAACCGATCGAGTCGACGATGCGGGCTTGTTGGTCGTCGCTAACCATGCGCGTTCGTATCACGTGCATGTTGACGCGTGCCTCCGCTGACAACAGCCGCATCGCCACCTGTTCCCTGCCCATCTCCAGGCTGAGCACTCCCACCCGCGCCCCATTCGCGGCGGCGTTACGGGCCAGGTTCAACGCCAGCGTGCTCTTACCCACGCTCGGCCGGGCCGCAAGGACAATCATGTCGGACCGTTGCAAGCCGCCCAGCAGGGCGTCCAGATTGCGGAAGCCGGACGGAATCGGGCCGGTGGACAGTTCGTCGAGGTCAGGGACCAGTGAGGTCGATTCAAGATACGGTTCCAGGGCCTCACGGATTGGAATGAAGTCGCGTGTGTGCGCCCCTGTACGAATGGCGAACAGCAGATCTTCGGCTTCGCCCAGGGCGCTGTCGACGTCCGGGTCGTCCTTGAACCCGATGTCCGCGATGTCGCCAGCCACCGTTATCAACCGGCGCATCGTAGCGGTCCGGTGGACGATCCGGCCGTAGTACTCGATGTGAACGGAGGTCGGAACGACGGAGACGACCTGGTTCAGGTAGGAACTCCCGCCCACGTCTTCCAACACGGTCATGGTGTCGAGTTCGTGGGCCACGGTCACCTGATTGATCGCCTCGCTGCGATTGAGCAATTCGAGGCAGGCTTCATAACACCATCGATTGCGTTCGCGGTAGAAGTCGTCCGGTTTCAGGAACCCCGATACGTTGGTGATCGCCTCGCCATCAATCAGAAGCGAGCCGATAACGGACTCTTCGGCCTGTATGTCATGGGGTGGCAGTCGGTCAGCTTGCAAGGGTCTTCCGGATTGAGGTTAGTGACTAGATGGTCAGAGCCGCGAGAACGGTTGATTTCAGTCCGCGCGGGCTTCATCATCCCCGGCCGGGGCATCCCCTTCTTCTGCAGCCTTTTCAGCTTCGGCGGCGGCCGCCTCCATCGCCTTAATCGCGGACGACATCTCTTTCGATTCCGAGTCGGACACGACCGAAACCCGCAAGTCAGCGGCCACGCCGCTGGCAAACTTGGCCTCGACTTTGTATTCGCCTGTGGTCCTGATCGGGGCAGGAATGCGAATGATCCGCCGATTCACTTCCCTGTCGATGATTTCGCCGATCTTCTCGGCGATCATCGCGCTTGTCACCGACCCGTAAAGTCTGCCGGTGGGTCCGGTGCGAACCTCAACCTCGATAGACGTTTCCGCAAGGGTATTGGCAATCTCCTGCCAGTCCTGTGCTTCCTTGAGCCGTCGGTCCTCGGCCGCTTTCCGCAGCTTGTCGGCCCGTTGCAGTTCATCCCGTGTGGCGAGTACTGCGAGTTTGTTGGGAATAAGGTAATTACGCCCGTAGCCGTTCTTGACCTCTTTGACGTCTCCGGCCATGGCCGTAGGTCGCACGTCCTGCAAAAAAAGTACCTTCAACTTGTCCGTATCCTTGATCGATCCTTGCCTCGCCAGGTTCGCGACAACGAGCGGGAACGCCCGAAAACCCGGGGCGATTATGCAACGCCTGTTTTCAAGATGTTATACCGACCGGCCCCCGCAATGGCGCAGCGTTGCCGGCCCTTTTGAATCTCCCGTCGTATCGTTTATATTCCATGGCGAGATAACCGGTAGGCTATGTCTGCGCGACGCGACGTCAGGTCGCCGTTCTTGAAGCAAGCTCCCGGGTCCGCAACCAAAACCGAGTCCGAAATACAACATGGACCCGGCGAACTCGCCGGCAAGTCAACCGAAATAGCCACCTGTCCGGGTGTGCCGCGGGGTAACAGGCAATTGGATTACGCAGTCATCAACAAGCCGTCAGCCCAGTACGAGAACGTCGAAGCGAACCTCGTCGACTACGAGTCAGCGCGAGCCGAATTCGATTGGTATCGGGACGGCTTCTCCCAACTCGACTGGCTGCCCGGCGGCGGCCTCAACAACGCCTATGAAGCCATCGACCGCCACGTCGAGCACGGCCACGGCGACAAGTTGGCCATGATCTGGGTCGGCAAGAACGGAGAAGAGGAGCGCTACACCTACTCCGACATGAAAGACCAATCCGACCGATTTGGCGCGGTGATGAACGATTTGGGCATCGAAAGGGCCGACAAGGTCTTCATCTTCATGGACCGGCTGCCCGAGCTGTATATCGCCGCCCTCGGTGTGTTGAAGGCCGGCGGAGTCATCGGCCCGCTGTTCTCAGCGTTTGGCCCAGACCCGGTGCTGGACCGGATGGTAGACGCTGGCGCACGCTTCCTAATCACGACGCCGGAGTTGCGCAACAAGGTCGCCGAAATCCTGCCCAAAGTGGAGACGCTCGAAAAGGTGATTGTCGCCGACAAGGACGGCCGGTCAGGCGAACCGCTTGCTGAAGGCGACCTCGACTACTACTCACTAATGTCCGAGGCCGATTCGTCCGGATTCCAGATCGCCAATACCAGTCAGTACGACTACTCGATCATGCACTACACGTCAGGCAGTACCGGAAAGCCAAAAGGTGTGCTTCATCGACACCAGGCCGTGGTGCAGCAGTACATGACCGGAAAGTGGTGCCTCGACCTCAAATTCGACGACATATTTTTTTGCACCGCCGATCCCGGTTGGGTGACCGGCACGTCCTACGGGATGATGGCGCCTTGGACAAACGGCGTAACTAACTTGATCTACGAGGGTGGATTCGGCGCCAACGCCTACTACGACTTGATCGACAAATACAAGGTCACCGTGTGGTACACCGCGCCCACCGCGGTGCGGCTCCTCATGCGGTCTGGCGCCGGACCTGTCGAGTCGCATGACCTGTCGACACTCCGATTCATCTCCAGTGTCGGCGAGCCTCTCAACCCCGAGGCCGTGGTATGGGGCTACGAGCACTACAAGATGGCGATCCACGACAACTGGTGGCAGACAGAAACCGGCGCAATCATGTGCTCAAACTACGCCTCGATGGAAGTGCGAGCCGGATCGATGGGAAGGCCAGTTCCGGGCATCGAGATGGCGGTCCTTGACGAGGACTACAACCCGATGCCGCCGGGCGAGGCAGGCATTCTCGCGGTCAGACCGGGATGGCCATCGATGATGCACGCCTACTGGCGTCAGGACGAGATGTACGCGTCCCGCTTCATGAAAGGCTGGTACATCACCGGCGATCAGGCGTCTCTGGACGAAGACGGGTATTTCTGGTTCCAGGGCAGGGCGGACGACGTGATCAACACGGCAGGCCACCTCGTGGGACCGTTCGAGGTAGAAAGCGCGCTGATTGAGCACCCGGCCGTGGCCGAGGCGGGCGTAATCGGAAAGCCTGACCCGATCGCAATGGAGGTCGTCAAGGCCTTCGTCACGCTAAACCCCGACTTCGAGTGGTCGACAGGGTTGCGCCGCGAACTGATGCAGTTCACGAGGCGGAGACTGTCCCCGGCGATCGCCCCGCGGGAGATCGACGTCGTGGACATAATGCCCAAGACCCGGTCGGGAAAGATCATGCGGCGGCTACTAAAGGCACGCGAACTCGGCCTCCCGGAAGGGGACACCTCAACCCTGGAAGACGACTAGCAGGGGAGTGCACCCGGGCAACTTATGTGGTTGCCCGGTGGGTGGGCGAACTCGGTCCCCATGCGACCGGGCCCGGCTCAACTTCAATGCCACATGAGAGCGCGAGCAGGCTACCCATCAACCGGGGACCACGTGAGTGCCAGACAGCTCGCGGCCAGCCCGGGTCCTAAGCCTGCTCCGCCGTTTCGTACTCGATAAACGGCGTGCCCAACTGAGACAGAAACAGCCGGATCGACTCTTCAAGCGCCGGCGCGCAATCGTCGTTAGGCCACGCGCCACAGTTCTCCGGCTCGATCAGGCGGCTACCCGGGATCGCCTCGTGCAGGTCTACGGCCTCCCCGTGCGTCGTCGCGTCACTTTGCCGGCCCTTGAACACCAGGCAAGGCACGACAGGCCGAACCGGCCTCGCCGTCTCTTCCGACAGAGCGTAATCGACGAGTACCAGGGCGCGCACCGAGCCCGGCGCTACGGACGCCACCTGTATTGCTACCTCTGCGGCCTCCCCCTGCGCCACCAACACCGCCGGTTCGCCTGCTGCCCATATCCCCTCTATAAGTCGCGGCCATTCGCTCCGTTCCAGCGCGAGCAGGCGGTAGTCAGCCACCAGTCTTGTAGCGAGAGTCGACCAATCACTGGCCGCGCCTGCTCCGGCGATCATGAACATCGGCGGTCGCGATTCACCGCCGGACCATTCAAGGACCGGGATTTCGCGACCTGGGAATTGGGCGATGGATGTTTCGACGTGGTTCATGATTCGACCCTGATTAACTCAAATTTCAGCCTGCACGGCCGCCAACACTAACCGATGATGGCCTGCTTGCGCCACATTGAGGGTAGCGGGGCAGTGAACGAGGTGAAAACCCGTACGACGCGAATCAACCGGGACTGCTCCGCTCCCCTTTCTGTCATCGCAACGCTCAAACCAAAGCCTCGCCGCCCAACTTGACCGGTTCGCCTCCCTTGATCACGTCGCGGGCCAGGTTGAGGCGGCGGATATTTTCGGCAGGGTCGCCCGCGAAA
>JAKZUY010000109.1:0-11508 GCA_047516345.1 Dehalococcoidia bacterium
AAGGGATTTGTTCGGGAGGCGCGTGATCGCGGCATCCAATTCGACGTGGGCCACGGCGCCGGTAGTTTCTCTTTCCGCATGGCAACGGCCGCGTTGGCAGGCGGCTTCCCGCCGGACACCATTAGTACGGATATGCACACAACCAGCTTGCTGACTTGCAACGCCAATATGCCGGAGACTATGTCCAAGCTGCTCGCCTGCGGTATGCCGCTGGTGGACGTCATCCGGGCATCTACCGCAGCGCCGGCCGCTCAGCTAAAACACACCGAACTCGGGGCGTTGGGCATCGGATCGGACGCCGATGTAGCGGTCTTGGCATTGAACGAGGGCGACTTCGGTTTCACCGACAACGGAGCTACAGGTAACCGGGTCATGAAGGCCCGGCAGCGGCTCACGGCCGAAATTACGATCGCAAAAGGAAACGTGGCCTGGGACGCCAACGGACGGACGCGAGACGACTGGTCTCACACGCCGCCGCCCGACGAACGCCTGCCCTGAAGGACCTGGGCGGCCGTCAGGAAGAGGAACGCCGTCACCGCGCCAGTCTGAGAAGTCCGCCCCCACTGAGTTGCACGGTGCATCATCAGTCTTCCCCGACCCCGATCGGGGAACCGCTGGGCCGCGGTTTCCCGTTTACTGAGTGAAGCGGCGGATTCAACCGTGTCGGATCGCCGTTCACCCAGTCGCCCGCGGCGGCGCGCCTCAATACAGGCGCGCTACGGAACGAGTTTGAGCACTGACTCGGAATCTTCTGGCGATCTTTCGTCGCCGAACGGCAGGAAGTGGTAGCGGCCAGCAAGCCACTCCGGCAGTTGGTCGCAGTAGTGCTCCGAGCCTGGATGGCCTGACTGGCCCTGGGACTCGACCGCCCACATTCCGTCCTGACCCAGGTCGCTGATCAGGCGGTAGTTCGCGCCCATCAGAGCTCCCCAGTTCGGATCGAATCCGGTGTTGCAAACGGTCACGCCGTTTCCACCAACAGGCAGACCGCCCCTGTCCAGCAGTTCCCCCAAGTCGCCCCGGTCCGTCAACACGTGTCGCAGGTGAATTTTGTGGAGCGTTCCCCATTTCCAGGCGTCCATGTCCGGCCCAAGCCGACCCCCTATCTCGTCCAGCGCCGAACTCATCGCAGCAACGATGGCCTGCTCACGGTCGTTCCCAGCGAACCAGTTGGCGGCATCCGAGTGCAGCAGTGACGCCGCTATTCCACCGCAGTTTCCTTCAAGCGCCGCTGCAAGATCACCGTCGAATCGCTCCTCCGACACTCGCCTCGACCACCTGTTGAAAAACACCTCAAAAATCGATGCGCCAACAGCTTCCGGATCCATCCGGTGGTCCCACTCCTCCAGGCGCCTCAACGCCTCGCCAATACGCGGGTCGTCGCTACCGCCCAATATCGGCGATAACGCGGGCATGGCCTCGTCCGCCCTGAGTGCGCGGGTGTCCTGGTGCATCTGCCCGAACGCGTCCTTGTTGAACGTACTTCTTTCCTCGATCATCTGCCGGATACGTCTGGCCCGATGGCCGCTCGACCATGCACCGGATAGCGGATACGGGAAGTCGTTTGGAGCGGTTCGGTTGTTGGCGCTTGCAGCCCAACCTCGTTCAGGGTCTACCAGGCGCGGCATGTTCTCGTGAGGGATCAACCCTTTCCACTGGTGTTCAGGGTCCCAACCCGGCCGGTAGCCGAGGCACTGCGCCGTTCGTACCGGGATTCCACCGACGGACTGGTACCCGAAGTGCCCGTCCACGTCGGCGGCCATCATGCTCCACGTGGGAACTCTCCATCCGCGGATCGCGTCCCGAAACGCCTCGACCGAGTCGGCGCGATCGACTCCCAACAACGAGCTAAGCCACCCGCATTCTGTGGCGCCAAGCCACTTAAGAGACACGGGTCCGGCGCTGTCGCCTCCAGCCGGCAGTAGTTCGTCCACGATCGGTCCGTTGCGGGAAAACCGGATCGTCCTGGAGACCGTTTCTGCTCCGCGAACGCGGATTGTCTCGACCAGCGTGCGTTCGGCCTCCCAATCGCCGTCGAACAGAAAATTGCCCGGGTTGTCGGGGTCGGTGCGTTCCTGGTACAGGTCCCGTTGCGAGCAGATATTGTTGGTAATGGCCCACGCTATACGCCTGTTGCGGCCGAACATGATTGCGGGCATGCCGGCGTACGCCATGCCGGTCACGTCGAACGAGCCGCCGGACAACTGCACTTCATACCAGCACGACACTGCGGCGAACGCGATATGCGGGTCGCTTGCGACCATCGGTTTTCCCGACTCCGTACGTTCGCCGCTCACAACCCAGTTGTTGCTGCCGAGGCCCTCTTGCGGGTCGCCTATTACGTTTCCGACGGCCTGCAGCCCTCCTTGAGTAGGCGGATACGAACCGGCAGGGAGGATGCTCTCGTCTTCGGCTTCACCGGTTAGAAACGCTTCAAACAGTTCATCGCTGCCCAGCGCCCGCTTCGCCAACTCGGGACCGACGATCACGGGGAAACGAACTGTCAGGTAGTAGCGAAACTCGGTGGCGATCGCCAGACAGTCGATCGGAGACCACGGCGCTGGCTCATAGTCCAGCAGAGCGAATTCAACGGGCAGGCAATCGCGTGACTTTTCCATGAACGCGTTTACGCCGTCGGAGAAGCTGTTGAGCAGCGAACGGGTCTCGTCCGGAAGGGTCTCCCACTCCGCCAGCGCGATGCGATTCAGGCCGACCGTACGAGCGATTATGTCGAGTTGCAGGCCGTCCTCGCCCAGCACTTCCGACAGCGTTCCGTGACCCTTTCGACGCAGGTAGTCGAGTTGAAACAGCCGATCCTGGGCCATGGCATAGCCGAAGGTGAAGAAGAGGTCCGCGTCGTTGGACGCGCTGATGTGCGGCACCCCCCAGCTGTTTCTAGTAATGCGCGCATCGCCCGACACTCCCGCCTCTATAGTCCCACCGGGGCACGGCACGCGCCGCCGCGTCTCTTCGTCCCACCAATTGTCGAACTCGGCGCGCGACATTCCCGCGAATTCACACACCTGGCTGATAGATTCTCCGGCGCCAAGTCGGGCCAGTAGTTCGTTTGAATTCGATGACATGAATGAGGCCTCCGGGCGATCACATGGTCCTGACTACCGTGCCGCGTTGCGCTTCGATCTGTTTGGCGATCTGTCGAACGTCCAGATTGTTTGCAGGCCAGTCTACAGGCGGGACATGGGATAGCCGCAGCAACAGCCGGGCCAGGAATCCAGCGTACTCCTTAAGTTCCCGCACCCTGACCTTGTCGGCGGTATCGCTGCTGCTGTGTCCGAACTCGACGTCGGGGTGCCTGGCGACGAATCTCCAGCGCCATAACCCGCTTGAGTGTATTCCGGCCCGTGCGAACGAAAACGTGTCACCTGATGAGTCATATTGGGCGATGACGTGACACTTGAATCCCTCGTTCAAGGTATCGAGTTGGCTCTGGATAAAGTTGCGCAGATCGGGGAATTGGAGCGCCACACCTTTTACGTTTCCTGTTGCCAACTCGTCGAGGTGGACCGCCAACCTCGGAGGTGTTTCCTGTCCGTGATGTCGAGCCACGTAGGCGGACGAACCTTGAAGTACCTGCTCCTCAGCTCCGAACGTCACGAACCGAATCGACCTGCCCGGTCGAACGCCTTGTTCTCTGGCCAAACCGGCCAGGATTCGGGCGGTCTCCATTACGACCGACGATCCCGATCCATTGTCGTTCCCACCAAAGGAGTCCGGCGTCGTGTCGAAGTGAGCCCCAAGCAGCAGGTGCTCCTCAGGCCACGTTTCTCCGGCCAACTCACTGACGACGTTCCTCGATGTGGTGTCTATGTATGTTGCATCCACCTCGACGGTCGCCGTGGCGCTACGCGCAGCGCGATTGCGGAGTCTCGCGCCGTCTTCCCGGGAGGTCTGAATCGTCGGCAGGGGGCCGCCGTTTATTTCGCTGTCCCGCCAGTCGTTGGCCGACGTGTGATTAGTGCGGCGGCCGCCGTGAGGGCTCGGAGTTATGACGACACGCGCGCCCGCGGCTGCAAGGTCGGTCAGACGAGTCGTGAACAGTCGGGGCGGCGAAAATGGCTCGAACCCGGTGTCCATCAGCGCGATTGCGCCCTGAAGACTCACGCCCAATCGGTCGATCTCGTGCGGCATTCCGTATCCCGCGTCGACCAACGGGCCCGACAACGAAACCGAAGGGCAAAACAGAGTGGGCCGGGCGTCTATGACCCAACTCTCTTCGCCGACAACGGTGATCGCAACTGAGTCGCAACGCCACGTCTTGAGCGAAAACGGCTCAAACTCAACGTTTTCGAGACCGTATAACGCGAACTGCTCCACTATGTACTGCGCGGCTCGCAAGTCCCCGTCGGAACCGGCCCACCGCACGCCGATGTCGTCGCAGAGCGCTTGTATATGCGCCGGTATCGACGATCCAACCCAGGCCTCCCCCATGATCAAGCGATCGGCGGCTCCAATATCAATACTCAATCTCTTGCCCCTTATTTCATTCCTGCCGGTCTTGCGGTGTGTTCCTGCCGTCTTGGCGTGCTCAACTTGTGGACCGCCCTGCGGGACCTTACGACGGTTCCTGCGAGGATGTTCCGAATTCGAACTCGGCTATTTCCTCAATGTCTGTGATGTCCATAAGAAGCGGATGGTACTCGCCGGCCAACGACTCTTCTACGCGGTCTTCGTAGTGCGGGCTGCCGGGTTGCCCCGACTGTCCCGTCAACGTAGCCGCCCAAGCCGTTGCCGGTTCTGCGAAGTCGACGAACAGTCGATAGCTCACGCCCGAACTATTCCTGAACCCCGTGGCAGTTTCAGAGGGACGGCGGTTGTTGATTGTGCCGCCGCCGCCAGGGCAGGAGAACGGGCCGAGATCGAACACTCTCCTGGCTTCACTGCTAGTAGCCACAGGATGCTCATACATCACGATGTGCGCCTGCTCCCACATCCAGTTGTCCGTGTCGGGGCCGAGCGCTCCCGCCAAATATTCGTACGCAGCCACGGCCGCGGATCGCATCATCCTGTGGGCTTGCTCGCGGAATCCCGGGATGGCCTCGCCCATCAACACGGCACGAGGAAGGTCGCCGGGGCTTTCTGCCGATAGTTGGCCTGCGTAATCGCCGGCCAAAGCCAAGGTTATGAGGCTTGCAAATCTCGGCCACAAAGCCGCCCACACGGCGGCGCCGTTCTGGTCGGGGTCGAATCGACAGTTCCATTCCCGGAGAATGCCGGCAAGCGATATCAAACGGGGATCATCCGATTCAGAAAGTTGGTGGGCGACAGCATCTTTCAAACAACGGGCCCGCATGTCGAGTGAGTCTGACTGAATATCGCGCACGACTTCGGGATCCACTGGGGTGTCGGCGGTGAGCAGTTCGGCGATACGCTGCATTCTGTATCCGTCCGCATATGCGCCGGTCATGCCCTCGAGCAGGTCAGGCGAAGCAGGTGTGTTGTTGGCGCTCGCCACCCATCCACGCCCGGGGTCGTGCAAGCCCGGCAGGGAACGCGTGCCCACATATCCCGTCCACTCATCTTCCGGACCGATCCCGCGTGTGCCGCGGGTGGCGGTGCGGCGAACCGGGATCGAACCGCACATCTGGTAACCGAAATGGCCTGTCGAGTCGGCGTACACCCCGTTCCAGACCGAAAGCCGCCACTCGTCGAAAATTGCCCGGATCTGTTCAGCCGATTCAGCGCGATTCAACGCCATCAGGACCCGGGCATCGCCTATAGCCTCGTGCCCTACCCAGCGAAGAGTAATCGGCCCGTCTCCCTCGGGATCGACCGCTGGGATGAAATCGTTTACTACAGGACCTCTCCGCGTGAGTCGCACGCTCAACTCGACGGGATCGCTTCCGCGCACGTCGATGCGTTCACGGCGCGTTTCGAAACGCGACCACTGATCACGGTCCCGGTAAAGATTCGGGTCCGCGGGCGCTATTTCTTCGTGGTACAGATCGCGGGTCGAAGTAACGTTGTTGGTCCTGCCCCACGCCGCGCCGCGAGTGCGCCCGAACACGACCGGCGGCGCACCCGGATACGCTGCGCCAATGCAGTCGATCCCCGGAGCCGACAGGTGTTGCTCGTACCACATGCCGGGGAACGCAACGGGCCAATGCGGATCGGAAGCGAGGGCCGCCTTGCCGGAGGCTGTGATGGACGGACCGGCAACCCAGTTGTTAGAGCCCGTGCCGTCGTCCCCACCGCCGGCAAACCGCGAGCCACCGCGGGCCTCCACGGGGACGATCAACTCGCCTGATTCTGGGCTAAACAGGATTGCCGCAACTCCAGGGTCGGCATACCGAAGCAGTCGTTCGGCGGCCACGATCTGCTGCAGACGGCCGGTAAGCGTCCACCAGAAATACCGGAGGATCACGAGCGAGTCGAGGGGCGCCCACGGCTCCGGTTCGTACTCGAGAATGTCGAATTCAACTGGCAGGTTGTCGGCCGCCAACTCGATCCACCTGTTGACCCCTGCCGCGTACGCGTCCAACGCGCCCAGCGTCGAATCGTCGAGGTAGTCCAGTTCCAACTTTGCGGCCTGGACCATGCCGATCGTGCGGAATTCCATGTCGGACCGGACACTGTTTTGCCCGAGTATCTCGGCCAATCTGCCTCGGGCGAGTCGTCTCCGATAATCGAGTTGCCAAAGTCGATCCTGAGCCTGTACGAGACCGGTGGCGAAATTCATTTCGTGAACGTTGGGGGCGAGTATGTGAGGAATCCCGTATCTGTCGCGGACTACCCTGGCGCCTCCCGCGGGATTCTTCGCCGAACCCAGAATTTTTTTCGGCATCTTTGACTCCAGATACCGTCGCTCCAGACTGGCGTATTCGTTTACAGGAACGCCGATCCTGTTGCAGAATTCCTGCCGCGATTCGGCGCCGCGCAGGACCGCGCTCGGCCGTGATTCATCCGGTCTGTACATCGTTATGACCTGTCTGGCCGTTACGCGTTCCGCGTGCCGACAGGAATCGATCCAGGAAGCCAAATTGGAACGCAATCGCAACAAATGGCGGCGTCTTTTTCGACATGGTCTATTCCTGTCCCAGGTGCAGCATGATATTATTTCCCCTTGTTTGGGGCTGCGCATGACAGTCCACCACCTGAGGAGGCTCTCCTGAAATGAATATGTTTACTAGGCGTAAGAGCGCGTTGATCAGCGTGTTTATCGCTGCCGCGCTGGCCATCGCCATTGCCTGCGGAGGGGACGACGCGCCAGTCGCTGCGCCCAAGGCTCCCGCAACGGCCGCGCCCGCCGCTACAGCGATGATGGCTGCGACAGCCGTACCTGCCGCAACGGCCATGCCTGCCGCAACGGCCGCGATGGCCGCAACGGCCATGCCCGCCGCAACGGCAGTGCCCGCACCCACGGCTATGCCTGCCGCTCCAACCGCGACAGCCCCGGCAATGATGCAAGGGCCGGCGAACCCCGAAAGATACGGCGGTAATTTGACCGTGTCACTTGGCGCCGCGATCTCCACTCTGGACGTTCACAGGACCACCGGTACCACGGCGAATACAATCGCCTACGCGGTGCAGGAGTTCCTGTTCGCCTACAACGAACAGCTTCAGGCTCAGCCCCTGCTGATCGACACATGGGAGACCAGTTCGGACGGCTTGACGTGGGACTTCAAACTGCGAGACGGGCTCAAGTTCCACAACGAAAAGGCCGTGACTTCTGAGGACGCAGTGCAGTCCTGGATCAGATGGGCAGAACGAGACAACTACGGCTCGCTCATCTTTGGCTTCATCGACGACATCTACACGACCGGCGATCTGACTTTCCAGATCGAAATGGTCGAACCTACGGCGCTTGTACTTGAAGGTATGGCACGAATCGGCGGGTATTACCCGTACGTCATGCCGCCTGAGATGTACAACGTTCCGGCTGCCGACGGCGCCAGCGTATTGATCGGTACCGGTCCGTACAAGTACGAGGAGTGGATACCAGGAGATCACCTGCTGGTATCCCGGTATGACGACTACCTGCCGGTCGAAGGAGAATTCTCCTTCATGGCCGGCGAGAAGATCGCGTACTTCGACACCGTCAATTACGTGGTCGTGCCGGACACCAACGCCCGCATAGCGGCGTTGAGGACCGGTGAGATCGACGTTCTCGACGGTGACATTCCCGGCGACTTCGTAGACACCTTGGCCGATGACGCTAACCTGACAGTCCAGATCTTCACCAACAACTCGTCTCGTGACGGTGCTTGGCTCGACAACGTCGACGGGCCGTTCGCTGACGCAGCGGTGCGCCGAGCGTTCCAAATGGCCTACCCGGTCGAAGACGCTCTCCGAGCGGCTGTAGGGGACGAGCGGTTCTGGGATCTTTGCCCGTCCATGATGGTGTGTGGAGGCAACAAGTGGGGCGGATTCGATGACTTCTCCGAAGAGATCTACAACGCCCGCGACAAGACCGGCTCGGACGGCCTGACCGGCCTCGAACGAGCCAAGAAGATCATCGAAGAGAAGGGCCTCGTTGGTTCTTCCGTCATCGTGTTGCAGTCTGCAGACCGGCCGCGGGTCTCCGGACCGGCGGAGATTTCCCGCCAGACTCTGGAAGAACTCGGCTTCGATGTTGACTTCAAGGTGACCGACTGGGCGACGCAGACCAACTGGCGTGAGAAGCCCGAGTTGTTTGACGTGTTCCACACCGCTGGTGGCGGCTCCTGGGGTACGAACCCGCTGCTGAACAGCTCACTGGCCAAGAACAAGTACTGGAACAAGTATCAGGACGAGTCCGGGCGAATGACTGCGCTCATGCAAGACTTGGCGCGAGCCACGTCGGCGGAGCAGCAGCTACAGATCGTCACGGACATGCAGGAGGTGTTCTGGAACGACATCCCCTACGTTTCGTTCGGCGACACGTACCAGGCGGCCGCCTACAGGGCCGACATCGAGGGAATAAAGAAGTTCCGAGGACTGCCCTTTAACGTGTTCAACTCCTGGCGTCCATAGTAAGTAAGGACAACAATCCACAAGCGCTTAAAGGCGGTCGGTCGGTGTGTTTAGCGCCGACCGGCCGTCTTTGTTGCCCGGCCCAACGGGCGACTGATGTGTCTCAACATCATGGATCAGCGGCCACAAAACTATTAAAACGGCCGAGAATGAGACCATCCATACTTGATACTCACAGCGTGCCGGGTTCGGTTACAGAGGCCATTTGACCGCCTACATCATCAAACGCGTACTCGCCATAATCCCGATTCTGATATTCGTCGGGTTGGTGACTTTTTCGCTTGTTCACATCGCGCCCGGGGACGCGGCCAACATCATGGCCGGGGACTACGCCGGACCGGATGACGTAAAGTTAATTCGCGCAGAGCTGGGACTAGACAAGCCCGTTTTGCAGCAATTCGTCGAATGGGTCGGAAGGACGGCGAGGGGCGACTTGGGCTCGTCGATCTTCTCCGGAATCCCAGTGGTCGAACTCGTCCGGTTAAAAATCGGCGCCACGCTCAGCCTTACCGTCGCAGGCGGGATCCTGGCAATCCTGATCGGAATTCCAGTCGGAGTATTGGCCGCATGGAGAGCAGGTACGCTCACCGACCGAATAATTCAGTTGTGGGCCGCCGCAGGTATCTCGATCCCGGGTTTCTGGCTCGGCTTCATCATGATATGGGCCTTTTCGGTAAATCTGAGAATATTCCCTGTTATCGGCTACGTTCCTCCCACGGAGAGCATCTACGAATGGATCAGGCACATAACCCTGCCCTCCCTACTTCTGGGAGTTACCAGTTCCGCAGTCATCATCCGGATGACACGCGCCTCTTTGCTGGAAGTATTCAGGGAGGACTACATCAGAACTGCGCGCTCGAAGGGTCTCGCCGAATCAGCCATACTCTTCAGGCACGCGTTGCGTTCCGGGGCCATCCCAATCCTCACGGTAATAGGATTCCTTGCGGCGGCCCTCATTACCGGTACCGTAGTAACAGAGACGGTATTCACGATACCCGGGCTTGGAAGACTCGTCGCCGACGCGGTGCAGACGAGGGACTTCCCGATCGTTCAGTCCCTCCTGATGCTCCTCGCCTCGGTATACGTATTCGTAAACCTGATCGTCGATATTTCCTACGTCGTTGCAGACCCAAGGGTGAGGCTGTAGATGGTCACTGCACAGGATACGACGGCCGTCCCCTTGTTTGAGACGCCCACTTTCAATGAGCGCGTCTCCGCTTGGCGCCGCTCCTTGTTCCGCATATTGCGGGCCAACCCAAACTTGGCCGCCGGCTTGGCGGTCCTGATCGTCATGAGCGCCATAGCGATCTTCACTGCCACCCCGTGGGCCATCAAACTGGCGCGCTATGAGCCCACCGAACTGTCGGTACGCGAGCGAGTCGACCGGCCCAGCAGCGCTCACTGGTTCGGCACCGACGATCTCGGGCGAGACATCTACTCGCGGACCATGCACGGCGCCAAAACGTCGCTTATCGTCGCTTCGTCTGTAGCCGCGATCGTTACTGTTGTCGGCGTAACCTTGGGCGTAACCGTTGGATACAGCCGCGTCGCCGACAACATCGTGATGCGTATCATGGACGGCATGATGTCCTTCCCGACTCTCGTGCTTGCGTTGGCCCTCGTTGCTGTTCTTGGCTCTAGTCTGTTCAATGTGATTCTGGTCATTACGATTGTCGATACGCCGGGCATGACCCGCGTGGTCCGCGGAGTCGTACTAAGCATTAGGGAAAGGCCCTATGTCGACGCTGCCAGAATGTCCGGCGCAAGTCTCCCGAGGATTCTGGCAATCCACATCGCTCCAAATACGCTGGCGCCCGTGATAATTCAGATTTCGGTGTTCTTCGCGGGCGCGATTCTTACCGAATCGGCGCTGGCCTTCTTGGGCGTCGGGACCCCCTCGTTCATACCCAGTTGGGGGAATATCATCGCCAGCGGCCGTGTCTACATACAGGTAGGATTCTGGATAGCGTTCTTCCCCGGTGTATTCTTGGCGTTAACAGTGCTGGCGACCAATCTTGTCGGCGATGGACTAAGGGACGTGCTCGACCCGAGACTGAGAGGATCACGCTAAACGGCTCGGATTTTGAAAACGTATCGGACGGAATGCGCATGGAACGGCAAACAGTAATTTCAATAAGGCATTCGATGCTTTACCTGGCTTTGGCCGGGTTGGTGACACTTCTGCTGGCCCTGACAGCGTGCGGAGGCGGGGACGGCGCAAGCGGACCGAAAGCTACGCCCAAGGGTTCGGGAAAGGTGATCACGCCTACGCCCTTTCTTCAGGTGCCCATCCCGGCGAGCGGTACGGAATTAGCTCCGCAGTCAACGCCAACTCCCACCGCGCTTATTCCACCGACCGCTACCCCCATCCCACCATTGCGCACGATTGACGAAGAGGTTACGGGCGAACTCGTAGACAACATCTCCGCCAATGAGTTTCCGCGCACAAACGCACGCGTCCTGGAGCGCAGTTTCCGCCGGGAGGAAGGGTTCGCAGAAGCGAATATTGGAAAATCGTTCCTCATTCAGGGCAACGTA
>JAKZUY010000110.1:0-4637 GCA_047516345.1 Dehalococcoidia bacterium
GCTCCGAGGCCGACAAGGTGATCGCTACCGCCGCTCTGCCCATAGATCATTCCCCCAGCACATACCCTGAATATAATCATATGAACTTCTCGATCAGGATACTAGGTATAGGTACGTCTTGGAAGGTAGCGTTCAACGCGGCGGTGACCGTATCCGCGTGAATGCCCAAAGGATCGATGCCATCGGCGGCCAGCATGTTTGGGCGGACCGCTACGACCGCGATCTGAATGACCTATTCGCCGTCCGTACGGATATCGCCGTTCATCATGATCGTCTGGCTGAAGACCACTCCGGCCATGTCGGCTCCCGCGACGTTGGCGGACAGTAGGCGGGATTCGGTGAGGTTTGCTCCAGCAAGGTTGGCTTCATTCAACTGTGCATTGATAAAATCGGTACGGATTAGCTTGGCGTTACTCAGGTCAGCACCGATCAAATTGGTCGAGGCGAACGTCGAATCGAGCACGTCAGCTTGCGTCAGAATTGCTCTACTCATGCGTCCATATGCCAGGACGACGCGTTCTAGCTTTGCGCCCGTGAAATCCGCGAACGCAGCCCGTATTCCGTAAAAATCCGCGTTAACAATTATGGCGCCGGCGAGGTTGGTCCCAATCAGCTTGGCATTACCGTACCTGGTATCCTCCATGCGGGCGCCCGACAAATCGGCGCCGTCAAAATGGGAAGCAAATCCCATGGTCCCGGTCATGATCGCATTGCTGAAATTGGCGCGCTCGGCCCGCACCCTGTTCAGGTTGGCGCCGGTCAGGTCCGCGCCCTGCAGATTGGCGCCGCCAAGGCGGGCGTTATGAAGATTTGCACCGACTAGCAATGCACCAGCGAGATTCGCTCCCGAAAGGTCCACCCTTTTCAGGACCGCGCCGGTGAGATCACAGCCTGGGCAGTCCAGGGTTTCGCCGCGCAGGAAAGCGGCAACATCCTCGGGGACCTGTCCCTGGTGCTGGGGCAGGCGCAGCGCCACCAGATCGGCGGCCTCTGCCTGATCCGGGCGCGCGGGGTCGCCGGGAGCGTCCACCCGACTGTTGCGCACGATCTCGACGTGAACACTGCTCTCGAACTGGCCTTCGGTGATGACGTTGGTGATTGGATCGCGGTAGAACTGGCCGGGTTTGCGGAAATGGTGCGTAATTACTTCAACGTTCTTGGTGCCGCCATGGGTCTTCGCGCATTTCTGGTTGATCAGCGGGCCGACGAGTGCCTTGAAGCCTTCGTCGATCGGCAGGTCCTCGCAAGTCCACCCGACGGGGTCGAAACGGACCAGCAAGTAGTTGCGGAGATCATGCGACCTCTCGCGCAACTCGATGGGGACGACGCGTGGATCGGACACCATGCGCAGGCCGTGCACAATGCCGGCAGCGTTGAATAACACCGACACGATGACGGCGTACCCACTATCCTTGGTTCCCGCGACCAGTTCGTATTGAAATTCAGCCCGGTGTGCCCACGCCCAGTACTCGTCCTCGTCGTCATAGCGAAACTGCACCTCGTAAAGTCCGCTGGCCTCCGGGCTGCATTGGGCGAAATCGACAAAGCCCGAAAGGGGCCGCAACGGAGGGCCGCCATTCGAGCCGCAGGCGAATTCCATGAACTCGTGGGTCGGGAGATTCGCTGCGTGGGCGCCGAGCGCGATGTCCCAGATCGTCAGCCGCGCCATCGCCGGCGACGGAGCAAACACAAAGGCCGCGCATAACGCCGCGACCGCTGCCCACCCGTGCCGGAGACCCCACCGGAACCTTCGCCGCGGGGCGCGCCTACCGCGCGTTGATTGAGGAACTATCAAAACGCTCTTTCTATCGTTCACCCGGTTAATCGGATTGACGCTAAAATTTCAGGGGCAGGCTGGAAGAACCAGCCTGCCCCTGAAGACTAGACAGCTGACGCGCTCGTTCGCGTCATCGGCCCCACTATAAACTAAAGACGAACAGCATAGCGGCGGTCGCTTGGTTGGCGTCATCTGACGGCCGCCCGCCCGCTTTGACTGCCACGAACTGCTTGCCACCAAACGCGTAGGTGATCAGCGGAGACTTGATGTGGATGCCAGTATTGAACGTCCACAATTCCTCGAGGGTCTCGTCGTTGTAGGCCACCACCTTGCCGTCACGATGGCCTGTGAAGACGATGCCGCCCGCGGTCGCGAGCATGCCGGACTCGTTGTGCAATGGCACGATCTTCTTGGCCAGCACACTCATCGTGGCAATGTCCACCGCCGTGATGCCGCCATACCACGGCGCCGGGTTGACGAGATTCTCATTGCTGAACAGTCCGCCGAGGAAGACTTCGCCCTGGCCCTTCGGGTTTCCACCCTGCGGGCCAACCGGATCCTCCGGTATGACGGTCAGGTCTGAGCAGCCCTCGGCGCCCGCGGCATAAGCAATCTGCTTCAGCGGGTTGAAAGCCGTGGGCTGGAAGCGGACACCACCGATCGCCGTTGGGCACACGATGTAATCCGGTTCGGCGCGGGTAGCGCGGTTACGGACACCGCCGACAAACGGCCGGTAGGTCTGGATCAACAAGCTGGGATCGTATTCGACCGCCTTGCCGGTCTTCGGGTCCAAGCCTTCTGTCCAGTTCAAGTCGGCGACGTACTGGACGGCGTTGATGAAATCGCCGGTGGTACGATCGAGTTGGTAGAAGAAGCCGTTGCGCGCGAAGTGGGCCACGACTTTGCGATCCACGCCGCCAATGTTGGCGTCATACAGCAAGTGAACGCCGTTCTCGTCATAATCCCAACTCTCGTTGGCGGTGTACTGGAATCCCCACACGATGTCGCCTGTGGCTACATCAAACGCGAGGGCGCTGTTGCTCCACAAGTTGTCGCCGGGGCGGAACTCGGGGTCGAACATCGGAACTGGGTTCGCCGTGCCCCAATAGGTAATGTTCGTGTCGGGATCGTAGGTGCCGGTCGTCCAGATGGCGGCACCACCGGTCATCCAAGCATTGTGGTCGTCTGCCCAGGTCTCGTGGCCCGGTTGTCCGGGCAGAGGAATGGTGTACGTGCGCCATACCTCTTCGCCTGTCATGGCGTCGACGGCGTTCACCCAGCCGATCAGGCCGAAGTCGCCGTTGGCTATGCCGAAAATCGCCTTGCCGTCCGCGATCACCGGCGCAACATCGAATTTCTCGACGTCGTAGAAGCCGGCGACCGGCACCCAGGGCGGGTCGACTCTGCCGATCTGATTATCCCAGACAAACTCGCCACTTTCACGGTCTACCGCGACTATGCGCGCATCGGGCAAGCCGTTAATAACCAGGTCCCGGTAAAGCCCGACACCCTTGGTGATGGCATTATTCTCCTTATCGACCGCCGGGTCGGCCCTCCAGAGCACAACGGCGTTGGCGCCGTCACGGACATCGATCTTGTGGATGATGCCGTGGCCATTGGACAAGAACATCATGCCGCCGTCCACGAGCGGTGGGCCCTGAAAGCCCGGACGGGCGGCGTCTTCAGTCTTGATCGGCATGGTGAAGGCAACTCGGAGATTCGCTACGTTGTTGCGGTTGATCTCC
This sequence comes from Dehalococcoidia bacterium, assembly GCA_047516345.1. Lineage (GTDB taxonomy): Bacteria > Chloroflexota > Dehalococcoidia > Lucifugimonadales > Lucifugimonadaceae. The sequence continues at coordinate 3,523 of JAKZUY010000110.1, forward strand.
GACAATGCGGAGTAGCGGTTGCCATTGTATTGGCCATAGGTCATGAGCCAATTCTCTGGCTCATTGGCCGCTTGAGCCAGGCGGCCCTCGGTAACGGGGGCGGCGATCGCGGGAATCGCGACCGATGCCGCCAGTAAACTTGCCCCGACAACACCAACTATTGACCCGGGGGCTTTAAAGGAAACACGCATAATTGAACCCTCCCTTGTCATCTGTTTTATCTTCGCTGCTTTTGGCCGTCCTTTCCGGGCCGACCGACCCTGCGCTACGCAGCGGTTTGCGCTCAGGGCAACGTATAATGGTGATCCAGAGCGGTGGTTTTGTCAATCGCGTCTTCCCGGATGGTAGAGCAGGCCGGCACTGGGAGGACGATCCTCAGGACACCCGCGTCAGGCACCTGGGCTCGCCAGGCGCCCCACCGACTCGGCTTAGTCGGCCGGTTGATAAACCCTGCACTTGGCCGGGTTTGGGTAATATAACTCGCACTCCTCCCGGGTGATGCGACCGCCGCCGACGACACGCGCCATGAGGTAGGTAACCAGCGCGTCGATCTCCTCAAGCGAGAGAGGCTTAGCCTGAGCCACGCCCTCCGGCATTTCGCCCAGGATCCCGTAACATTCGTTCTCGGTAAAGGCACCAGCATCGTGGGCCGGCATTTCGGCGCCCGGAATCCCGCAGCGGGTGACTTCGACGAGTCCGGCGCGATCCAGTGGCGTCCTCCGCAGGTTCGCACCGTTCGGCAACTTTTCTACCTGTCTCACTCCGTTCGCGAACGCGCCGTGACAGTTGGCGCAGGCCGCCTTCTTCCACGCATCCAATCCCGCGATCACCTGGGCTTCGTCTTGCGCGAATGCGGGCGCCGAGAGCGCCATGGCGATGGCGGCGGCTAGCGCCAGGATTCCGCCGCGCACTCCAATGCCAATCCTCCACCGAGGGCAGGTCAGGGCGCGATGCTCGTCTGGTCTCGGTTTCACAGGCGTTTCCTTCCCAGGCGAATCCTCGGTTGGGGTTTCGGTATAGCAATTCCCAAAGAATGCCGTAAACCTGAAGCACGTGGCAAGGCGATGTCCCTATCTCTGTTGAAATTCGTGGGGCAGGCGTCGCTGGTTGATGAT
>JAKZUY010000111.1:0-4656 GCA_047516345.1 Dehalococcoidia bacterium
GACATTGAAGATGTGGAGGGCGTGACCCTCATCCACGACGTCCACGTCTGGACCCTGACCTCGCAAGTGGAAGCGTTCACTGCTCACATCCTCGTAGATCCCTCCTGGCAGGGAGACCTCGACCAGATGCTTGACCGGATAAAGGACATCGCACACCGCGAATTTGGCATTAATCACGCCACGATACAATTGGAGCATTCTGCGGCGAACTGCACGGAAGACCACCATGTCGAACACCTGATGGCCCGAGCGCGCCCGGCGAACTGACAACCCTCCACGAACTTGCGCATGAACCGAAACCAGGCACTATGACAACGCTCCGCACTTCACGCCAAGGCATAATGGCAGCCATTGAGGACCGGGGCTACCGGTCCACCGCTCCTCGACGCGCGATCATCCGGGTCATGGAGGGTAAGCAAAAGGGCTTCACGGCCGAGGAGATCGGCAGTGAGTTGCCGGAAGTGGGCAGGGCGACCGTCTTTCGGACCCTCAAGATTCTCATTGAGGTCGGCGTCGTATGTAGGCTGAATCTCAGAGATGGCGACCCCAAGTACAGCCTGTCCAGCATCGAGCACCATCATCACACGATCTGCGTCAGGTGCGGAAACATCGGGGAATTCCGCGCCACCACGGTTGAGCGCCTTCTGAGGGCCTTGGGCAACGACATTCCCGGCCAGGTCGTCGGCCACCGTATCGAGCTCTACGTCACCTGCGAAGGGTGCGTAGGGGACGACGGCGGCTAAAGAAATCCCAAGCGATAAAAGTTGATTCTGTTGCGCACATCAATGATACTCTATATCATTCAATGATTCACGGACTCCCCCGTGACGTAGCCCAGCACGACAGGACAATAAACCCTGAAGATATTGGAGACTTTGATGATACTGAGTCCCCACCGCCGCACATCACACCTGGCGAAGGCCGCCTTGTTGACGTTCGCGTTCCTCTTTGCCTTGGCCGCGTGCTCGGACGATACTGACAACGATGCGCCCATGTCTTCTGTCGTCCGCGTGGTCGCTACGACCAACATCATGGCGGACTGGGTCGAGAACGTCGGCGGTGACCACGTGGACGTATTCAGTCTCGTGCCTGTCGGCGCCGACCCACACGCTTTCCAGCCAGGCGCCAGGGACGTTTCCCGAATCGCCGACGCCGACCTCGTGCTGAGCGTCGGATTGGGCCTGGAAGGGACTTGGCTGAAGGATCTCCTGCAAAACGCCGCGCGGGACCCCTCGACCGTAGTGGAGGTGGGTGAGGTTGTCGATCCCATAGAGTTCGCCGAATCCCATGCTGACGATGTCGCCCTGCTGGAAGGGCTCAACCACGTCGTCCACGAGGTGGAGGAGGGCGAGATCGGTCCGGAGGCCGGCCTGGAGGAGATCAAGGCGGTGCTTGAAAGCGCCGAGGGTGATGGTGAGGACCACGGGGATGAAGACGAACTGCCGGGCATGATTCTCGCTATAGTCAATCAGGTCGAAGATGGGCAGATAGAAGCCGCCGACGCAATGGAGGCTATCGAGGCCCTCACTTCTACGGGCGAGGGTGAGCACTCCGGCCACGGCCACGGCATCGACGACCCTCACTTCTGGCTGGACCCGCTCCGCGTGAAGCGAGTGGTCAACGAGATAGCCGCGCGCCTGTCGGCGCTAGACCCGGAACGCGGCGAGACATACGCCGCCAACGCTTCCGCTTACAACGCCCGGCTTGACGAACTGCACAGTTGGACGGAATCGCAGGTCGACGCGGTGCCGGCGGACCGCAGGATGCTTGTGACTTCGCACGACAGCCTCGGCTACTTCGCCAATCTCTACGGGTTCGAGGTCGTGGGGGTCATTCTGTCGATCACCACCGAGGTGGTGCCGTCGGCGGAGGGCTTGGGGGACTTGGTCGAAACGGTGAAGGAGTACAGCGTCCCGGCGGTTTTCGGCGAGACGACGGTGAGCGAGCGTTTGGCCACCAGCCTGGCGACGGAGTCCGGCGCGAAGCTCGTACGACTCTACTCAGGGACCCTCGGTCCCGAAGGCAGCGGCGCAGAGACATACATCGAGATGACGCGGACTAACGTCAGTCGTATATCTGAAGCCCTGAAATGAAAGCACCGCCACGATTCCCGTAGTTCCAGTTCGTTCATGCGCCCGTGGTTCATCGATTGCCGCGAGTCGGGAATCTGGTAGTTTAATGTTTTTGGATTCCGGTCAGGCCGAAAAGACGTTGAGAGTAAAGAATTAGTGAAGACGCCTTCCGAACCGGGCATAACCGTCAAAGACGTAACCGTTGAGCGCGGCGGGCATACAGCGCTGAGCGATGTCAGCTTCAGCGTGGGTCCGGGTACCCTGCTGGGTGTCCTGGGCCCGAACGGCGCGGGCAAGAGCACGCTGTTTGAATCCATCGTCGGCATCCTGCCTCTCACGCAGGGCACGGTGAAACTCCACGGCGCGGCGGCCCTCAACGGCGGCCTAGCGTACGTCCCCCAGAGGGACAGCATCAACTGGCGCTTCCCTGCCACAGTCCTCGACGTGGTGATGATGGGACGATGGAGCGGCGCCGGAGGTTTCTGGCGTTCCGGCAAGCGAGATCGGGAGATGGTCAGGGTATGTCTGGACCGGGTCGGCTTATGGGAGCAACGATCTTCCCTGGTAACGGAGTTGTCAGGGGGCCAACGTCAGAGGGTCTTCATAGCCCGTGCGTTGGCGCAAGAGGCCAGCGTCATTCTGCTGGACGAGGCATTCAGCGGCGTCGACGTGGGCGCACAGGAGGGTATCGTAGAGGTCCTCCAGTCCTTGCGCGACGAAGGAAAGATCGTGCTTCTGGCCACTCACGACTTGACGAATCTGGCCCAGCGCTTCGACCAGGTACTGTGCATCAACCACCACGTATGCGCTTATGGCCCGCCCGATGTGGCGTTCACACCCGAGGTGCTCGAGGAACTGTACGGCTCGCACGGAATCGAATTTGCCCCCGATCACTATGTCGCCTCGGGACGCTTATCGTGATCGACTACATCGTCGGGCCATTCCAATACGGCTTCATGGTGCGGGCGCTGATCGTCTCCGTGCTAGTCGGAGTAATGTGCCCCGTCCTCGGCGCCTACGTCATCACGCGTGGACGCGCCTTCATGGGAGACGCCCTTGCCCATTCCGTGCTGCCCGCGATGGTGGTCGCGTTCCTGTTGGGAATCAGCCCGTTCTTCGTGGCCGTGCCTGCCGGAATCGTCATCGCCTTGTTGATGGGTTCTATCAGCCGGCGTACCGGCATAAGCGAAGACACGTCGATCGGCATCATCTTCGCAGGCATGTTCGCACTGGGCCTCGTGATGCTTTCGAGAGCCACCAACATCAACGTCAACATCGAAGACCTGCTGCTTGGGCAGGTGCTCGGAGTATCGCAGACGGACGTTTTCGTCTCGCTTGCCCTGACGGGGCTGGTGATTGTCGGGCTCTATGGGTTCCACCGGCAACTCGTGTACACCACCTTCGATCCTGTGGGCGCGGCGGTCGTCGGAATCAGGACAGGCCTCGTCGAATACGTGCTCCTCGCCCTCCTCGCACTGGTCATCGTCATAGGCATCCAGGCCGCCGGAATCGTCCTCGTCATGGCTATGCTCATCACACCCGCGGCAGCCGCGTACCTGCTGGCCAAGCGGTTCGTGGGCGTCATGATCATAGGGGCGCTGATCGGGGCAATCTCCGCGATAGCCGGCCTCTATCTATCCTTCCACGCCGACCTGCCTTCCGGCCCATCCATGGCCCTGGTTGCGACGGGGGTTTTCGCGGTAGCGGCCGTAGTGAAGAGAGGATGGCCCAGGAGGAGGGGCGAGTAAAGACTGCTGGGCATGTCGTCCGGATGTCCCGCCCCTAATAGTCGCCGGCAACCGATGCCGTGTCCGTGAATTTAGATGATCACGACAGGCGGCGTTTTGAAGGATGTCATCTTTAGAATTCTTTAGACCCATAGACTTGGGATATCCATTAATTAAACCGGTGTTGCGGTATATGGAGTTCATCAGGACCCGGGGAGTTCTCCAAAACGCCTGGCCGGATTAGCGTCAGCGTAAGTTCAGTAGACTGGCGCGTTCCACCTTACTCAGCTATTAAGCGCAAAATTCGGGTGGCAACCGGGACGATTGTTCAGCCACCGTCCGATCATGCCAGTCCTGCTGGTCTTTGACAGATTCGAAGTAGGAATTTTGACTTAGTATCAAGGGAACGTAGGTTCTTCGTAATCCTCATTATCCGTAGCAGGCCCACCGGGCTGAGCAACACCACAAGAGGTTCACCATTACACAATCCGGTCACGACATGCACGAGTGCGACGACCACGAGCATCACGCTTAGGCCGTCTCTTCGGCGTTAGATAGTCAACCGCGACAAGGCTGGGCGGGCCGCATGAAAACAACCCGCCCAGCCTTGTCGTATTGCGCACGGACATGAGTTCGGGGCAGGCTTTGTGTCCCCGCTCTCAGCGCCGTGCTGAACGAAGCGTCTCGCCCACATGCAACACGGCGGCGCCCGCCGTCAATTCAACACGCATCACATTCGCCCTGTCCTCGGCCCACGCCGCCGCGTCGACAATAAATAGTCAACGGCGACGCGGCATGGGCTGCGGTGTGGGTACAATCCGCCCAGATATCTCGGTCTTCTGGGACGACTACCATGT
>JAKZUY010000112.1:0-15145 GCA_047516345.1 Dehalococcoidia bacterium
TCAATCAGCCAGTCCTTGTCGACATATATTGATATGAGACTGTCAGAGTCAGGAGCTCGTCAACATACGACTAGAGCGTCAGGCTGAACCTCAGCTCGAAGCCTCTGGATATTATACGGCCGGGGGCGCCATACTGAACGACATCCGGAGCCGCCACCAACCGGCGGCCCTCGCCGATGTCCCATCCGTCTCGATGGGGTTGCTTGTTCTTTCAACTGCCGGCGCTATCGCCATCGTCTGACCGCCTGCGACCCAACATGCACGCGGGCCCATCCCCGTCCGGGCGCGTGCATTCTGCCGGCGACTAATCCCCGCGGATGCCTTCTGCTACAAATGCGGGCGGCCGTATCGCGCATTGGCCCCAGATCCGTCTTGCGTGCAACCACCTGTAGGGGCGCCTCTTGTGGCCTGTCTTATAACAGCCGCCTCCTCCGCTCCATTCCCTTGAAAAAGTGGACCCGTGCTCCCTGTGGTTCCCCGATCAGGGTCGGGGAAGACGAATAATGCACAAAAAACCCGTACGGGCGCCTCCCGATGGGGCATAGGTATCGGGTTTTAGTCGTACGCGTGTTGCCCCGCACCTCCCCCAAGACAACCACGAGAATTGCCCGTATATGGTGTTCAGGGGCATAGGGTTGCGTGCGGAAGAGGTTTGTATTTGCGGCACGGCAGCCTACGGAGGTCTTATGACGGTGGATAGACGACTCCAAATCAATCGTAAGAACTGGAACGAGCGCACTCCGGTCCACGCGGCGTCCGACTTCTACAACGTGGAAGGATTCAAGGGGGGCCGGATAACGCTTAGTGACCTTGAACGGCGTGAGGTCGGTGACGTGTCCGGCAAGACGCTCCTTCATCTCCAGTGCCACTTCGGCATGGACACCATGTCGTGGGCCCGTCTGGGCGCCAAGCCGACGGGCGTTGACTTCTCCGATGCCGCAATCGATCTGGCCCGGTCGCTTAACGACGATCTGGGGCTGAATGCGCGGTTCATATGCTCGAATATCTATGATCTGCCGGATGTTCTCGATGAGCAGTTCGACATCGTGTTCACGTCGTACGGCGTCTTGTGCTGGTTGCCTGACATCGACAGGTGGGCCAAAGTAGCCAGCAACCATCTCAAGCCGGGCGGCGTGTTTTACATCGTGGAATTCCATCCGTTAACAGACGCGTTCGAAGAGTCGGAGTCGGGGGATATGCGGCCGGCGTATGGATACTTCCATCACGAGTTTTTCTTCGAGAGTGACGGGCCGAGCTACGCTGGATCGGAGCTGATCGCAGGTCCCAACTACGAATGGGCGCACAGCCTCGGCGAAATCGTCACCGCACTGACAAATTCAGGTCTCCGGATCGAATTCCTCCACGAGTTTCCATTTACCCGCTATCGGGCCTACCCCTCGATGGAGCAGGACGGCGACGGCTGGTGGAGGTTCCCGAAGCACAATGACTCGTTTCCCCAGATGTTCTCCATCAGGGCGACCGGGTAAGCCGCGTTAACCGCGCTTCTCCGAGAAACCAGTTCGCGGGGGCGTCTCCTGCCGGCGGCGCCAGCCGTCCAACCAGGTGTACGGCCCTAACAAAAGAGGGACCCGGCCATCCGGGTCCCTCTCTTACTGGTCTGTATCGGGCTATTACGCCTGCGGCTTGCTGCCGGTGTTGGCGCTGCGTCGTAGTACGAGCAGGCCGGATGCCAGTATTGCCGCCGCTACGAGCGCGACCAAGAACAGCACTCCGGGTCCGGGAGTCGAGTCACCCGTTATCGGGAGTACCGGCGTGGGTGTCGGTGTTGGCGGAACCGGCGTCGGTGTTGGCGGAACCGGTGTTGGCGTTGGCGGAACCGGCGTCGGTGTTGGCGGAACCGGTGTTGGCGTCGGTGGCGGGTCCGGATCGGAGTTGAGCGCTACAAAGAAGAGGTTCGGGAAACCTGACGCGCTTACGCACGTGACGGAATTGACCGGATCGTTGTCCGGCGGGTAGTGCAAGTACCCGTCGTCGGCTTCGTGCGCGATGTGTATCCCGTCGACTCCGCCCCACACGGTGTCGACGTCATCCTGCGTGATCGGCATGCAGATCCGTACCGGCCGGTCCGTGCGGAAGTCGGCCATCGGGTTGCCATCGGCGTCTGTGAACACGATGTTCGCTGCGGTGCTTCCGACGGTGAAGAGAACACCCTCCGGCAACTCGACGTCGGCTTCCTGGATGTAAACGCCGGCCCAGATGCCGTTAATGGCGCCTCTTGGGACCTCGACGGTGATTCCGTTGGAGGAGGTGATCGATGCTCCGCCAGTGGGCGAAACCACCGCGCCCTCAGCGGCGGGGAATGAAATCTCAGGTGGGTCGCCGGGCGGGTCTTCAATGGGCACTGCCGGCTTGTCCGGCGTCACGATTACGTCAAATTCGGTGCTGCCGGTTGCTGAGAGATCCCCACCAATAGACGCCTGAGACACCGTCAGTGTGATCGTTCCGGCGCCGGAGCTGGGAGCGATGAACGTCCCGTCCGCATCTCCCGTAATCGAGCCACCGGCGGATGATGACCAACTGTAGGTCACGCCAAGGGCGCCGGATGGGAGCGCGCCTCCGGCCTCACTGAGTACCGTGGCTTCCAGAATGACGTTGTGGCCGGGAGTCAGCGACACGCTGGCGGGCGAGATCGTGATGTTGCCTTCGGACAAGGACAACTGGTTGCCCGCGGCCGGTACGGTGAACGTGGCGGAGCCGGTTGCCGTCACGGCGCCCGACGTTACCGTCACGCTCACGGAGATGTCTCCGCTTGCCCCGTCATTGACCGTTAACGTGGTCTGCCTGGCATCGGCAGCGCTGAACGAGGCGCTATCCGAGGACCAACTGTAATCAGAGGAATCATATTCTGTGGCACTCAGCGCCACACTCTGGCCGGGGAAGATGACACCACTGCCGGGCGTGACGCTAACCGCAGAGTCCGCCGCCAACGGCGGAGGCTCTGTCTGGGCAAAGGCGGCCTGTGCGACGAGGAGCAGTGCGGCAAGTGCGAGCAACACCGCCACAACCGCCTTTGGCCGACGGGCGCTGCCGGGAACTCTTGTTATCCACCGGTGCGAACCCATGCTGTCACTCCTGCTCGACGACGACTTGTCAGCGCCGTCGTCTGGTACTTGCTGATGGCGGGCGAAAATTTTCATTAACTCACTCGAAGTTCTGTCATCGGATGACGTTCCGGCAGTGTGTAGCGTTTTCCTGTTCAGGGCGTACCCGGCAAACGATGTCCGATCGCTATGTTGCACCCTCGGGGATTTTACATCAGGCGGGACTATCCACAAGCCGGACGCGCGCAGTTACGCGTTCCGCCCGCGGATATCCGTATTTTGATCATCCGTAACGGTGCGGTCAAGGCGTACCAACTACCGCAATGCCCCTAGATTAAACGCATTGGGGACGGTTGCCAAGTTAAACCGGCAGCGTGTTTTGCCCTCGGTTAGTGAATCTGCGGCACTGTGTGCCCCGCAAGTCGCGAATTGATGATTCTATCCCCGGCAAATGAGGGGGAGAAAGGGTTTTGAGGACGGCGAAAAAGCGGTCGACACGGCCACTCGTTCGCGCCCGTAATCCCGATCCCGGACTTCCCCACAAGGGAAAGGAGATGAGAGCTAGCCTGCCACCAGCCGGCTGGCCACTGCGCCAATTAGGCCAACCAGTTGCGCGCCCAACAGGAAGATGACCCAACGCAGGTCGCGTTCGATCTGTTCCAGCCTGTGTTGGTGATCGTTTTCGACGGTCGCCCTTAGCGATTCGACCGCTCGCGCCAGCCTGGCGATTTCGGGTGTAGTGTGTTTTCGCGCCGCCGATATGAACTTGGTCGCAGGGGACTCGCCCCCGTTGGGTGTATCGATGTTTCGGAATGGGTTTTGCAACCTGGCCACCTTGGTGTCCGCCGGCGAATGCGCGGACGCAAATACGAGATGCTCGACCTGAAATCTTCAGGCGTCTGTCGCTACTACGGTTAGTTCGACGCTCAGCAGTGAGGCGCCGTTGAAATTGCGCCGGCTCGGTCCGCCCGCCGCCACCGTTACGCATCCCGGCTGCGCGTCGAGCGCCGCCTTAACGCTGCGGGCGCCACTGGCTTCGAGGAACGGGTGCAGGGACTTCTCGGCCTCTCCGGACGACCAGCCCGAGACCGCCAATAGAACCTGAAGCGTGAAGGTGCGGTCGGCGTAACTCGCCGCCGTAACGCGAACGGAAGCTGCGGGAAACTCGTTGATCGCCTCCGGTACGTGGTCGTGCACGGTCAGATCCGGTATGCGGTTCAACGCGGCGACGATGCCTTCCCGGATCGATAGGAGGCTCATAACCCGGCGCCTCCCACTGGCAGGCGGCGCAACGGCGACAACATAGCCTCGACGCCCGGATCACGTCCGCCCGCCATACGCGACGCTCCCGAGCCGTTCATGGCGTAAGGCGTGTCTTTTCGCTTCCACAACTGTGCGGCCGATACCAGTGTCGCTTCGACTACCTCGGGCGGGTACCGGTACACGTAGATGTCCGTGTCGTCGAGGTGCGCCACCGCCGCGGTGCCGTTGACGCCTCTGACCACCGTCAGGTTGTGGCCGTCGACGGCGCGAACGAAGACCTGCTCCGATTCGATCTGCAAGGTCTGACCGGCGGCTACCGGGCCTCTGTCGGTCACCGGGATGATGTCTGAAAAAGCGGTTATCACCCCATCGAAGTCGACTGGGGAATGCAGATCGACGACATCCGCCCTGTAGCCCCACAGCCCTTCGATCTGAGCCGCAATCCTGCCGGTGGTGAACATCGGGCGCGGCCCTGACGGATCGGCCCTGACGAGGTAGTACGGCCTTCCCGACGGTGACGCGGGCTCGGCGTTCAGCGGATAGAGGATGTAGTCGTCAGGGGTACGGGCAACCTCGTAGATCCTGTCCCGATCGGCGTCTTCCCTCAGGCTCGAAATGCTGATGAGGTCCGGCACGACAAAACCGTCCGGGTCGGCCACGTCAAAACTGCGAACTGCGCGTACGGTGTAAAACCGCCGGTTGCAGTACGCGTCGATGTCCCGGCTGGCGGCATGCAAGGCCATCCACAGCGCCGGATCATTGGCGTTGCCGGCGATGCCGAGGCGGGACTTCATCTCAGGGAGTTCGCCGTATGTGTTGAAAACGCCGCGGGGCGCCACGATGTGGTTCATGGGTGTAGTTGAAACCTTTCCGGCATTGCGCCGGCGCGCTGATGAGCTGTAGAAACGGAAATAGTCGAGTTGGACGGCAATGCCCCGATCGGGCCTGCCGGAAACAGGGTCAGACCGGTATGGTTCCGGGCAAGTCCCTGCGGTATGGCCCGACCGCCCGAAGCCGGCCTGACGCTGCGACTCCCGCGTAATCCACGCGATCCCCGGCGTTGTCGGCGTGCACGAAGAGGAGACGCAGGTCCATCGCATTACCGAACTGCAGCGTCACCTCATCGCCGGGTGACAGGCAGTAGCCGTTGTTTGCCGTTACCCCCGCGTCGCCGATATAGACAGGTCCGGTGTTGTCCTGTCTCGCCTTGAGGCCGAGGGCGCGTACAGCCATGGCCGTCGTTGCGATGGCGACTGGTGTTGCCGCCAGGGAGGCGGTTACTGTGCCGATGGGAAGACTCATATGCCGGTTGCCTTTCTGACAAATTCACGCGAGGTCCAGTCGACATCGTGATGCAGCGGCGCAACGGCGTACGCCACGTCGACCCCGTCACCGTCGGCGTTGGCAACGACGAATACATCGAATAGGTCGATCTTCGGGTCCCCTCGCAGCCCGAGAGTCCGGCCGGGCGCGAGACCGGGGTCGCCGCGGGTCACGGTTGCGTCGCCCACGTGAACGAGCCCCGCGTTGCCTGGTTTGGCCCGCACCATGGCGTATCGCACGGGTAGAGAGGAAGGGCGGAGCCGCACGGCCCCGCCCGCCTTTGCCGTCGTCAGGGCGAACGTGCAAACGTCCGCCGCTCCCTTGCGGCCTCTGCCGTTACGTGTATTCAACAACAGCAACGAGTTCGGCATCAGTGAGATCGGCAGGAGACCCCGCTTCGGTTATCAGGAGTTCCAGAACATCTCCGTCGTTGAGCACCTGGTTCTGGTCCGGCGACAACTCGAACACCTCGTCTCCGGTTATCGCTCCGTCGTCCGATGTCCGCGTCCTCCGCTGTGACGACAGCAGGGACTCAGACTGCGTCAGGTTGCGGATCTGTAGTGAGTAGTAATTGATGTCGCTGGCCTGCACCGCTGTGTCCGACAAGAGGGATACCTGATCGATTCTGCAGTCGTAGGGCGCGACGAACAGGTACCGCCTATCGTTGCTATTCCACCCGTCGAGGTGGACGATGCTTGTCTTCTTGAGGGCCCGCTCGGCTATCTCTGCAATCGGGTCGGCTGTCGACTTGTTGTCTGCCATTTCGTTTTCCTTAATAGTTGGGACCGGTCGGGTCCATGAATCTGTCTGCGCCCCGGGGGGACAAGCGTCTGGGCGACCTTGCTCCGCCGAAGTTCTCAGATCGGTAGATTTCGGATCTGCCCGGGCTCTAAAAAGAACCGGGCGAGCGTGTGTTCGTAGTACATAGTGCGGAGGGGGCGCACCCCGCGGAGCCCCGGTCCTCCCCCGGCTGATCCCCGCAGTGCGCCCCCTCTCACTTCGCGCCCTATGTAACTCCGGTGACGTTGTATTGAAGCGCCGTGTGCGTGGCGCTTGACCGCTTCCCTGTCCTCTCGGCAAACGCCAGGCGCAGGCTGACGACCATCACGTTTTGCCGCTTCTGAAGCACTCGCTCCGTCTCGATCGACAGTTCCCGCCTGAAACCGACCCGCCATTGAGACGTGTTGACCGCCAGTATTCGGCCGGCGGTGTTCTGCGAATTGTTCAACTTCACCTTGCCGATCGCCGAGGCGAGCCTCATCTGCTCGGATACGATCAACGGGTGGCCGTAAACCACGGCTAGTTGCCCCGTCAGGATCGTGGCGGCCGGGCCGAGCTTATCGACCGTCTCAACCTCGTCGAGGGCCAGACTCGTCAAGAACGTGTTCGGGTCGGTGATGAACACCGACTCGTTGCTGCGAACTCCGTACTTGCCGAGTAGCATCAACAGCTTGTTGTAGGCGCTCGACGTCACCGACCCGTTCAGGTTGTTGGCCTGCGACGTGTTGTCGACCAGCGGCAGGTGCAACAGGCCGTCGAAACCGACCAGCCATTGCGCCATACCCGGATCGTTTCTTCCGATCAGGCCGCCGTCCGAATTGATGCCGTTCGAGATGGTGGTGTCGCCGTTGAGTAAAACGTCGTCGATCACCTCGGCCGCGTTTCGCACGAGGGTGCGGCGAACCTCCGGCAGCATGGCGATCACCGCGTCCTCCTCGAGGGTGAGCGACCAGGGGACCTCTGCCACCAATTCCCGTGCCGTGAGGGTCTGCTTGCCGGTGGGGACGTCGGTCGACCTGACCGACACGTTTTCTTCGCCCGGGTACCAGTTGACGTCGCCGAGTTGCAGCGGCACGTCGAACGGGTTGGTGGGCATACTGATCCTGCTGAACAGGGACGCGATCATGGTTTCAAGGTGTACGTCCTGCCAGAGCCGCGACGCCTGTGCCGTGTGGGTCAGTTCGTCGCCTGCGCCGGCCGTCAGACTGTCCATCGCGGCCCGGAGGTGGACCGTCCAGTCTTCGACGCCCGGACCGCCGCCCTGCGCCCGGGCGGCGCGCAGCAGGCTCCGCCCGATCACTAGGTCGAGCGAGTCGCACCCGGCGTAGGGGCCCGAGGCGACTCGGTCATTTTCATCCTCGACCTGTGAGGTCAGTGCGCGGCGGCGCAGCTCTTTGCCCGAGTCCGCCAACCCGTTGATCGCCTCGGTCAGCCTTGTCTGCTCATCGGCGGCCGGTTTCATGCGTTCCTTTACGAACGCAGAAATGCCCGCCAACTCCTTCTTCACTGTTTCCAATTCCTGTGTCGTCATTCGATTTGTATCTCCATCCCGTTGTGTTTCGATATTCGCTAAGCTTTTTCGTTGCCGTCTCGCCCCTGACTGCGGAGCGTCTGCCGCACTTGGCTCGATCCCAGTTGTCCGAATTCATTCCACAGGCCGGTTAACTCTCTGAGCACTTCCAGCGCCGCTGCGGAATGTTCGACTTGCGGCATGGCCGGAGAGATTGCGAGGGTCTGAGGGTGCAGAGGTACCGGCGCGGCGCTGATTTCGAGCAGTTCCTGGCGCCTGAATACCGTGCCGCGACGGCCGCCCGCCGCTTTGCGGGGCTCCGTCTCGAGCGCCCGAAAACCAACCGAGACGCCATTCATGAATCCGGTCAGGTACAGGTGTTTGATCTCCTGAGCGAACGGGGTTTCGGCGAACTCGATGGTCGCCATGAGGGATTCGCCCTCGACCCGCGTCGATACGCTCCGGGCTATCGGTGGCAGGCAGTGTTGATGTGCCCACAGCACGACAGGGTTGCGCAGATACGATTCGAGTTCCCAGCCGCGTGCGATGATCAGGTCGCCGGCGCGGTCCTCTGACTCCACGGAAGCGGTTATTGAGAGCAATTCGCCGCTTCGGCCCGAAATGGCAGCAGCGGTGACGCTATCCAGCGCCGTTTCTGATCGTTCAACCTCTACCGGCAGCCACCCCAGGTGGGTTTCCGGACCGGTCCTTATGAATGTCGAGTCGATGGGATTGGCCAATGAAATACTCACTCCGTGATTCGTGTGTCGGCGCCTGGCCGGCAGGAAAATAAAAAGACCCGGATAGGCGGAATTCGCTTGCCGCCGCAATCCGGGTCAGTCCCAGGTCCGCCGCGTTGTACAGCGGCGGTTCGTTATTCAGAACAGATGTTCTAAAGACAGAGTTTGGGACACGATTCCCTACCCGTCAAGCCGCCGGTGTCCCGTCATCCCCAACCCCAATCGTGGAACCACCAGCCACGCGCGAAACCGGATCAGGGTGTTGCCATGGCAACGAGAGGCTCGCTATTGGCGGAAAACGTCGTCCGCACGACTGTCCCGGTCGCGTGTTGAATCACCAAGGAAGGTCCGCATGACCGTCCGGCTCAATTCCCGATGCACGCGTATCGCTGCCAGTGCGGTCAGGAGAATCGGCACAGCCACGATGGCGATCGACACCGGCGGGGCAAGGCTGCCGATCGACATTAGTTCAAACACCAGCGGCATTGTCCACACCGCCAACACGATGATGGCGGCGGCGAGCAGGGAGTGCTGTATCAGTCTGGCGAACGCCAGCCGGCGGGAACGATCCGGCAGTACCGACCGCCATATCGCCATTTGATTAGTCAGATCCTCTGTCAGTTGTGTCAGGGCCCGCCACACCATGATGCCCGGTGGGATCGAAAGCGTGACTACCACGCCCCCAATGATCAGGCCGATTACGCTTTCGCTCAATTCCAGCGGATTCGCGATCGAAGACGTCAAGTGCACGGCACCGGTACCTACGGCAAGCAGTATCGCTATCACCCCGAGGTTGACCAGTACCCTGCGCAACATCCGCTGGACAGCTATAGCCCCATCGCTTCGGACCGCGGTGGTTTGCCTGAGAGCGACCAGAGCGCCTGAGAGCGCCGTCTCGTATTGAAGCAACCACGCCGGCGATATTCGCTCGAGGAACCTGGTTATCGCGGGCGCAGAACGATAAAGAAACGGATACAGGAATGAGGTGGCGACTGTAGTCAGCGTGACCACGGGGTAGAGGATCGGGCCAACAACCCCGTGCTCGGCCCCAACCTTGGCCATGGCGAGCGAAAATTCGCCCGTCTGAGTGGTCGCAGTGCCGACCGACACCGACGTCTGCCCTCCGTGACCGGTGAGAAATGCGCCGGCGGTTGTGGTGATCAATTTTCCGAATACGACGACCAAAGTAACTACTACCGCGGGCATCAGGTATTTGCCCAACTCGGCAAAATTGGCAAGCATCCCTATCGATACGAAGAAGATCGCCGCTAACAGATCACGCACAGGCGACGTTATGCGAATGATTCTGGAGGCGTGCAGTGTATCGCCGAGAACCGTACCCATAAGGAAAGCGCCGGCGGCCGCGGAGAGGCCCAATTCGTCGGCAAGTAGAGCAAGGCCGAAGCAGAGTCCCAGACTGCCGAGCAACAGCATCTCGGTCGATTTGAATCTGACCAGAATCGAGGTAATCCGGTGGGCGAAGAGGCGGCCCAATACCAGCGACGCAACGACGAACAAGACAAGCTTCCCGACAATCCCCAACACGTCCGCCGGGCTCGATGCGCCGGTGGTCGCTATGCCCGTCAGGGCGCTTAAGAGCACCACGGCGGCAAAGTCCTCGACCACCAGTATCCCCACAACCAACTGACCCCTGATCGATTTTAGTTCGGCTGTGTCGCTGAGCATCTTGATGATGACCGCCGAACTGGAAATCGACACCGCGGCTCCGAGGAACAACGCCTCATTGGCGCTCCAGCCGAGCAACTTCCCTATCTGATAGCCGATCACGACCATCAGACTGATCTCAATGGCGCCTATCAACACCACCCGCAGCCCTACACGCCGGATTCGGTCCCAACCAAGCTCAAGCCCCAATGCGAAGAGCAGGACGACGAGGCCAACGTCTGCCAAAAGCCGGATCGACTCAATGTTTCCGACCGGCGAGACGGGAAGTGTGTAGGGACCGATCAGCACCCCTGTCAACAGGTAGCCGAGGATCGGAGGTTGATTGAGCCTGCGGAAGAGAATCAACGCCACTGCGGCAGCGACGGTGATAAGGGCAAAATCCTGGAGTAAGGTGGGTGATGTTTCCACCTCATGCATCCTAACCCTAAGGGCCCTCAGGAATCACGCATATCATGAGACGGCGTTCTGGGAAACAGCCTTACGCGTACTAACCTAGACGGCCCGCAGGGGGTGCCCACAGCACGAGCCGAGGTTGGCTGGAAAACCCTTCATGCCGGCTCACCCCATCGGCTCAAGGTTGCGGTGGGCGCGTGCCTCATCGACTGTGATAATCCCGGCCGCCACTAGCTTGACCTCCCTGTCCACACGGTCGTTTTCGCTCTCCTTCAGCGCCTCGATGTCGCCTAGATCGAACTCGACGCGCCGCTGGCCTGGGAAATTTTCGAATAACGGGGTTACGGAGCTGTTGATCGCCCCTTCGATGAGCCGTAACTCGGGAACAATCGTGTTCCGCCACAGATACCGCTCGAGGGTCTCGACGTTGGATAGCGTGGCGTCTTCCAGTTGTCCGAGGAACACCTTCGGCACCCCAAAGGCGCGGGCCACCTCCTCCACCGACCACCGGAGCGTCTGGGTGAACTCCATGTCCTTGTGCGAAATGCCAAGGCGTTTTGCGTCCATGCCTCGTGAGAGCAACACGGGACGATGGGCCTTGCCCGAGCCGCCATAACGGCTCTCCCACCGCGCGTAGAACTCCGACACCTCGTCCTCTGTCGGCGTCTCTTCCGTCGTGATCGCCAGATCGGACGGCATGGCGGCGTTCCGGAAGAAGCTGCGGTTGAAACTCAACGCCTCCTCGCCCATGTCCAACGCGAGCCGCGCCGGAGACAGGGAGGACATGCCGTCGAACTCGTCGGACGGGTTGATGTGCCTGAACCACACGATCTCCTGCGGCAGATACGCTGCCCGTTCGCCGCCGTGCTCGTACACAAACCCTCTCACGTATCGATTCTTGTCGGGGAGTATGCGCACGTGGTCGGGCCGTAGCGGCCAGATTTCCGACACATTTCCGGCCGCATCGTGTTCGATGCCCCAAAACGCCGACCCCCACAGCGCCAGGTAGGTCTCGGTAGCCCGCAGCAACTGGCCCTGGGTCCACACCTCGTTCGGCCGGTCGAGAAGTCTCATCATCGGATCGTCGGTCCCCGCGTCGCGATAGTCTCCCCCGTGCGCTGACCCCGATTCGCGGATCAACACCCGTAGTCCCGGCCGTGCCACAGCATCGGACCGCACCTTCACCGCCGCATGAACGGCGGCGGACTTCTCGTAGTACCTGGCGTGACGCGTCTGCGGCCAGTCCGGGCCAATCCCGAACTCGGCGTCGAACCGGTCGACGACTACGCGCGTCGAACGGCTCGCCCGATCAACTCTTCGCAGCCTGCCGAGTTGCAGTGCTTTGTTAGCGCTCCGTCTAACCGCATCTCCAACGACATTGATTACGCTCATTTCATGACCTCCGGTCGAAAGTACTGATTGCTCAGGCGAGCCCCGATCCCGGGGCGCCTGCTATTCATCGCCGCCTACATGCCAAGGGGTGACCGCGCCGGGCGGCGCCATGCCTGGCTTCAGGCCCACATCTTGAATCCGCGCCTGGGCGAGTGCGCGAACGCCAGCATCAGGGCGTCAGCCATGTCGGGGCTTGGCAGACCCCGGCCCCGCAGGTTGTCCTTGTCCTCCAGCCTGGTCTGCCCGCTGCTTGTGAACGAATACCTGATGGACGCCAACTCGCTGATCAACTTCTGGTCGCCGGGTATTCGGATTCGCCCCTGTTGAAATCGTTCCCGCAAACCGTCGTACAACTCCGCTTTCAGGTTGGCGAAGTGCTCCGGATTGGTTGCACGCTGCGCCACGTTTACGCCCGTGACGCCTGGCACTCCGAGCTCCTTCAGCCTGTCGACCACGCCCGCTCCAACGCCGATAACGTCGATCCGAACGTGGGCTGGCGAGTATCGGTGCACGCAGGCATTGACCAGGCCGGCGGTCTCCATGGTGTCTTTCTTCGAGTACGAGGCGATGTCGATCACCCGGTCTCCCTGTCGTACGCACAAGACTGTCCGGTCGCTGCCGAAGCGCGCCACGTCGACGCCCACCTCCACCTGTTCGTCGCCCTCAATATCGGAATCAGACGCCGGGTCTTTGCCCTCCACTGCGCTTTCGATGGTCTTCAGGGAGATCAGCGTGTCTTCCGACTCGGACGGGAAGTCGCCGAGGACCCGTATCTGGTACATGGGGCTGTCTTCGCCCCAGTTGACCTTTGCGTCATCGACCCACTTCGGAGTGACGAGGCTCGGTATTATGACTTTCCCCTCCGCGACGTTTGGGGTTTTGAGCGCCGATATGTGAATCGTCTGCCAAAGGCTCCGCCGCCGGTGGAACGCCTCGTAGAAGTAGCCGGACAACGAGGTTGGGTTGCCAAGCAGCAGCATCTTGGCGTGCTCCGATGTCATCGATCCCTCGATGGCCTCGAATATCCCCTCTCGCACGCCGGACGCCTCGTCCACCACAAAGAGGATGTGCCCTTCGTGAAAACCCTGAAAGCGCTCCGGCGTGTTCGTTGAGAGACCCTGTGCGTAGTGCTTGTCGCCCAGCTCCAGGGAAGTCCTGAGCAGCTTGCCCTGGATGAGATGCTCGCTTCCGTGGTAGACGCGCCTGATCTCGCGCCACAGCACGTCGCGGACCTGGTGCTCCGTCGGCGCGGTCGTGATGGCCAGGGCGTCGGGGAAACTCATGAGCCACCACAAAACCGCGTGGGCGGCAATGAAGGTCTTGCCCGATCCGTTGCACGAGCGCACGGCCACGCGGGGGTTGTCCCGCACGGCCTCCAGTATCTCGGCCTGTTTCTTCCACGGTTTGGCGCCGAGTTCGTGCTTAGCGAACCCGACCGGGTCGTTCGGCCATTGGTCCCGGCGTTCTTGCGTTACTCCGCCATTTGTCCCTATTCGATTGCGGCTATCCTCCCGGGCTCGCCCTGGAATCACGCCGTCAGTTGGCAACCCGGGGGCTGAATATGTGGCCGCACGACCTGCACCGGTAGCATGTGTGCGCCTCTGGGTCCGCCTTTTCGAGCCGCAGCGCGGCCGATGCGCCGCAGCGCGGGCACTGCTGTTGTGTCAATGCGTCCGGATTGCCCAGGATGGCATTTGACAATGAACTGACATTCGCTGAACCGGTAACGGCATCTGTGGTCATGTGCGACTCCAATCAAGAATCAAGCTGAGTAATTGAGTACTAGAACACTTGTTCTTATTATGTGGCCCTTGAACCTGAACGGTCAACTCCGCCGAGGCACTCGCCCGACGCCCGGGATGCAGATATTCTCTTGCCCATTGATTGCACGAAAGGTAACGGGCGATGAGTAACGGGGATTCACAACGGCCCGAGGTCAGGTTCGACTGGTTCATTCCCATCGACGGCGACGGCGAGCACATCGGGACACTGCGCGCGGAGCGGCCTCCGGCGTTTGAGTACCTGCGCGAGGTCGTGTCTACCGCCGAAGCGGAGGGCTACTACTCGCAACTGATACCCACGAGGTTCGCCAACGGGCTCTTCGACGAGGAAGCGCCCTTGGCCGAGACGTGGACCACCGCAACGGCGTTGGCCGCTGTCACGTCGGACATTCGCTTTCTCGTGGCGGTCAGACCGGGGTTCATAGCGCCGGGCCTGTTCGCACAGATGGCGGCGACGCTAGACAACATCACCGGCGGCCGATTAGACATCAACGTGGTGCCGGGCGGGATACCGGGCGATTTCGAACGGTTGGGTGTCGAGACCGATCACGGGCAACGCTACGAACTTGCCGCCGAATTCATCGAGGCGTGCAAACGGCTGTGGTCCGCCGATGGCCCGATTACGTACAGCGGGAAGGTGGTGAACCTCAACGGAGCAATGGTTTCGCCGGGCCCACTTGGGGCCGGACCGCGGTGGTATGTCGGAGGAGCGTCGTCCGCGGCCCTCGACCTGGCAGGCCGGCTCGGCGATGTCCTGCTGATGTGGATTCAACCCCTCGAAGCGACGGCCAAACTGATGGACCGTGCCCGGGCGGCGTTCGGGACGCACGGCCGCCGGGCCAATTTCGGGCTGCGTACACACCTGATCGTCAGGGACACCGAGGGGGAGGCATGGGACGCGGCCGAGGAGCTGTTGTCGCGGGTAGAGACGTCGGTCAGGGATCAACGCAGCGCACAGACGCAGGGCGGCGCAATGGTTGGAGCGGCCATACAGGCGCGCAAGTACGAGCAGCACCGCGTGGGCGAACGCCTGTGGAACGGGATTTCGACCGTGCGGGTAAATTGCGGTACCGCCATCGTGGGCACGCCGGAACAGGCGGCGGCGGAGCTCCTCCGCTACTGGCAGCTCGGCATCGATGAGTTCATCCTGTCCGGATACCCGCATGTCGAGGAGTCCCGGCGCGTCGCCCGACAAGTCATCCCACTCCTGAAGGA
>JAKZUY010000113.1:0-2521 GCA_047516345.1 Dehalococcoidia bacterium
ACACGTCGGCGCCAGAATCGGTGACTATCTGACCATGATCTTCGACCGTTCAGACATGTCCGTTGAAGCCAGGGCGACGCCGAAAAACCACTTTGAACCAAGTTGGGATTTGGTCGCACGGCTTTCCGGCATCCAACCCGATACGAAACTTTCGGGTTTGGCGGAGTCCATGGGTTGTGAAGCCCACGAGGTGGTGGAACGGCTTACAAAGAGGAAAGACCAGGTCATCCTGAAGGCCCTCCCTGCAGACGTCGCGGACGCCAACGTGGAAGGCAGCCGATAGCAGTGTCACTCGTGGGTGGTCGATATACGTCGGCACTTGCCCTACCGTTCTTCAGCCACCCGTTCTGGTCACTGCGGGGAGAGGCAATTGTTTCAACTCATGTAGTTCGGCAGAACGGCCGCGGGGGAGGCGGCTAGCTTCCCCGATGGAGTTTTCGAGGGTTTCGTTCCTGAGAACGTAATTGTTTACGCTCCCGTCGAAGAGTTTGCGTTTGGGTGCTAGGATTGGGCGGATGTTGAGGCAGCAGATTTTTTTCTACCGGCGCGCCTGCCGTGCTTGACGCAAGGTCGTTTTACGACAAGGTCTATGAGGACCCGGGAATCCCGTTGCGCCGCCGCCTGGCTGCCCGCGGCAAGGTCGACAGCGTGGTCCGGCTGGCGAGTCAGGTGCCCCACGAGTCGATCATCGAGATCGGCGCGGGAGACGGCGCGATGCTCGTTGACCTCGCTTCCCGGGGGTTTGGCAAGTCCTACCGCGCCATCGACGTGTCTCAGGCGGCCATCGACCAATTGGCAGGCCGCGACATCCCAGGCCTCGAAAGCGCGTCGACGTTCGACGGCGAGACCGTTCCTTTCGGAGACCGCGAGTTCGACCTTGCGATGTTGAACCACGTGGCCGAACACCTCGAAAACCCTCGCCGGATGATTCGCGAGGCGGCGAGGGTGGCGCGAAACGTGGTGCTGCAGGTGCCGCTGGAAGACACTCTATGGCTCGGCTGGAACTTCGTACGCAGCTCTGGCGGTCACGTTAACTTCTACACGCCCCGCTCATTCCGCCATCTCGTTCAGTCGTGCGATCTGACGGTGCTGAAACAGATCACTGTCAACCCGTCGCTAGCTGTCCACAAGCACCGGGCCGGAGTCCGCGGCGTCATCATTTTCGCGATAAAGGACGCTATGGCGTTCGCATCGAGCCGCGCGGCAGCAAGGTTTGCGGTATACGAGTCGGCTCTCCTTGCACGGGCTGAAGGCTGAACACGCGCCGGATTCGCCAAAGGATCGCGCCGACCATGTTGGCGCTGCCGTTATTTCGGCGCAGGTAGATAGAGGGCTGTGGTGAACAACTCGACTGACGTAGTGATCGTTGGCGGCGGGGTGATTGGCTGCGCGACCGCCCTGTACCTTGCCCGTCGAGGGGTGAGCGCCTCGGTGGTGGAGATGAACGGGGTTGCCACCGGCGCGAGCGGCAAAGCGGCCGGGATACTGACTCCCTACTCCGGAAGTTGTGATCCGGGCTTGCTCTCCCTGTCTCCGGCTACGCTCGATCTGCATGCGGAGCTGGCCGATTCACTTCCGGAAGTTACAGGCATAGACCACGGGTACGACAAACGGCCACATCTGCGCATCGCGTTGGATGAAGAGGATGTCGCGGCGCTGGAGGATTGGCGGTCGAAACGACGGGCGGAGGGATTCGAGGCGAGGTGGCTCGGACCTGCCGAGGCGAAATCACTCACAGATTGGTTGACCGCAGATATCTTCGCCGCGATCGAATGCGATTTCGAACCGACTGTCGACGCGCATGCGTTCACGACGTCGGTGTGGGCCGCTGCGGAAATTGGCGGGGCGCGGCTGGTACAGGGGCGCGTGACAGGACTGTTGGCCGAGAACGGCCGTCGCGCGGCAGGCGTGAAACTCGATGACGGCTCTGTAATACGTGCTGGTCACGTAGTTATCGCCAGCGGACCGTGGGCTGGTGAAGCGGGCGCGTGGCTTGGCTGTCGGGTGCCGGTAAGACCGCAAAAGGGGCAACTGCTTTACTTCGCCCCGGCGAAAGACGGCGAAACGCCCGTAAGCATAGGCGCGATTACGAAAGGCGGGGTTGTCCTCCCAAAGCGTCTGACAGGGACGATCGTCGGGTCGACGAGGGAAGAAGCGGGTTTCGACGTGACGCCCACTCGCGAAGCGCGCGTCGAGATCCTGGCCGTTGCGGCTCGGCTCACCGACCGCGTCAACGATTCGGACATCGTGAACCACACCGCCTGCCTAAGACCGATGCCGGAAGACGGAGTACCTATCGTCGGAGCCGCGCCCGGGTGGGAAGGCGTCTACCTGGCTACCGGCCACTGGTCGGAGGGCATTCACTTCGGTCCGGTGACCGGCAAGTGGATAGCGGACATGATCGTCGACGGGGAGAGCGAGTACGATGTCACAGCACTCGACCCCGCAAGATTTACAAGCGCCCCGCAGGGGTGAATGAGTTCGGCGGCTGAAAGTCAGCCTTGGATAGACAGCGTTTTGG
>JAKZUY010000114.1:0-3683 GCA_047516345.1 Dehalococcoidia bacterium
AGAGATTGCGTACCGGCGCGCGCCGGGCAACGATCGTTTCGGAACCCGGATGATCGGGCCCACCCTGATCCGCCACGGAACGGAGGCGCAAAAAAAGCGTTTCCTACCGCCAATCGCGAAGGGCATGATCCAGTGGTGCCAAGGTTACTCGGAGCCGGACACAGGGTCCGATCTGGCGTCGTTAAAAACGCGGGCCGTTGAAGACGGCGACGAGTTCGTCATTACCGGCTCGAAAATATGGAGCACCCTGGCCCATCGGGCGGACTGGATGTTCCTGCTCGCACGCACCGATCCCGAAGCGCCACGCCACCGCGGCATCAGCCTTTTGCTCTGCGACATGAAGACGCCCGGCGTGACCGTCAGGCCCATTGTCAATATGGCCGGTTACCACAGCTTCAACGAGGTGATTTTCGATGGGGTCCGGGTTCCGCGCGAGAACATCGTCGGCGGGCTCAACAATGGCTGGCGTACCGGCCTGGCGTTGCTCAACTTTGAGCGATCGGGCATCGACTACGCGGCGTGGGCCCGGCGTACGCTCGACGATCTCACGGAGTACGCGGCGACCGCCGAAGAGCCGGGCGGCGGCCGACTGCTCGACGATCCCGTCGTGTCTGCGCGGCTGACCGAATTGGGGATTGAGATCGACGCGGCGAGGTTGATGACCTACGAGGTTGCGTGGTTGCAGGGGAAGGGCGAGGTCCCGTCCGTAGAACCGGCAATGAGCAAACTTGCGGCGACGGAGGTCAATCAGCGGGTGCACGACTTCGCGATCGAGATGCTGGGGATGTACGGTCCTCTGGCGCCGGGCTCGCATCTGGCGGAGTTCGGGGGGACGTTGCTAAAGCTCCGGCTTTTCTACACGTCCGGCCCGATCCTGGCAGGAACGAACGAAATCCAGCGAAACATCATCGCCGCGCGCGGCCTCGGATTGCCGCGGGAGTGAGGGCGGGCCGTATTGGGTTTTTGGCAAACGTCCGCTTCGGCGATGGGGTGTTCAGGGGTGGTTAGGTCGAATGAAGTTCGAGAGGGACGTGGGTAGCGATGGATTTTGGTCTGACTGAAATACAGGAATTGATCGCATCGAGCGCGCGGGAATTCCTGGCCGATCGGGCGCCTCTCGGTCTCGCTCGCAACGCTGTTTCGGGGGATGCCGGCTACGACGAATCGTATTGGAACGAGGTCGTACAACTCGGCTGGACCGGCTTGCTGATACCGGAAGAGTACGGCGGCGCCGGCCTTGCTCTCCCCGAATTTGGCGTGTTGATGGAGGAGTACGGCGCGACGCTGGCGCCCGGTCCGCTTTTCGAGACAGCGCTCCTGGGCGCATCGGTAATCAACCGCTACGGGAACGACGGCCAGAAATACGAGATGTTGTCGGCCATTGCCCAAGGCCTGGCAGTGGTAATGCCCGCCATCCACGAGGAGATGCCGGCCTGGGCGTCGGACAGGGTGAACACCACCGCCCGTGTGGAGGATGGCCAATGGGTCTTGCGCGGCGAAAAGAGGTTTGTGCCGTATGCCGATAGCACCGATATTTTTCTCGTGAGCGCGAATACCGGGGCCGGTGAAGACGACTGCACGCTGTATGTGGTCCGACGCGAGGACATCGGCGATTCGGAAATAGTTCCAATGAAAACCGCGTCCGGTTCGCCCGTCGGCCATATGAAACTGCGGGGAGTCAAGTTGCCCGAGGATGCCGTGCTCGACGGCGTGGGCAATGGCCGCCAGGCCGTCGACTACCTCCTGCGCCTGGGCGCGGCCGGCCGAAGTTTGCAGATGGCGGGCGCGGCGCGGCAGGTGGTCGATATGACGGTTGACTACGTCTCGCAACGGCGGCAATTCGGCCGGCCGGTCGGATCGTTTCAGGCGGTTCAGCACCACTGCGCGAATATGGCGGTCGCGGCGCGCGGCATCCTTCTGCTCGCAAGACAGGGGGCGTGGGCGTTGTCGAACGGCCCGCCGGGTGACACCGCCGCGCTGAAGGCCAAACTGTACGCAAACCGCGAGCTTCAGGGGATCTGCGCGTTGGCCCATCAGTGCCACGGGGCTATGGGCTTTACGTGGGAGCACGACCTGCATCTGTTCACGCGTCATGCCATCGGGTGGCGGTCGGAATACGGCGACACGCGTCAACTCACAAAGTTGCTATCGCCCGCGGCCGGCCGATGAACCCCCGGCCGGGTTGGCTGATAAGCTCAGAACCACTATGAGTGCGGACTGTATCTTCTGCCGGATTTTGGCTGGCGACCTGCCAAGCGCCGAGGTTTACGGCGACGACGTCGCCTACGCGTTTGCTGATATCAGCCCGGTCACCCGTACTCACGTACTGGTCATACCGCGGGAACACGTGACGGCCGTCGAAGAGACCACTGCGGAACATGAGCCGCTGCTGGGTCATCTGCTCAGGGTGGGGGCGATCATAGCCCGCCAATGCGGGATCGCAGACGGCGGCTACCGGCTGGTCGTCAATCAAGGGCCCAACGCCGGGCAGATGGTCGACCACCTTCACGTCCACGTCCTTGGCGGCGGCGTCATGGGGAAGATGGCATGAGCGCGGCAATGGATCGATTCAGGGTGATGTTTCCCTGATTGCGTTGGCCGAGTGATGCTGGCTTTCATAAACCGGTCGGCGAAAAGTGTCGTTGGTCCGCCTTAAGGCATTGATCCCGGTCCTTTCCGGCACCAGCTTCGAGGCGTTCAGGTACCGCGAGTACCGCTATTTCTGGCTGGCCGCCGCGTTCTCCAACATTGGTATGTGGACGCTGGTCTACGGCCGGCTGTG
This sequence comes from Dehalococcoidia bacterium, assembly GCA_047516345.1. GTDB lineage: Bacteria > Chloroflexota > Dehalococcoidia > Lucifugimonadales > Lucifugimonadaceae. Next base: position 2,783 of record JAKZUY010000114.1, read on the forward strand.
GTTGATGCGCACGCTCACCGACTCCGAGTGGCTGCTTGGCCTGGTGGCGACGGCAAGTCTTGGGCCGGTGCTGATTCTGTCGATGTGGGGCGGTGTGCTTGCCGACAGGGTCAATCGTCTCTACCTCGTGCGGTTCACGAGACTCATGTTTGCGGCCATAACCCTGCTGACGGCCGTACTAATTGCGACGGACGTGATCAGGCCGTGGCACGTCATCGCCATATCGGCCGGCACGGGGGTGTTGATGTCTTTCGACATACCGTCGAGGTCGGCGATGGTGGCGACGATCGTACCTCGCAGGCACCTTGCGGGCGCGATCGCCATGTATTCGATAGTGTTCGGCGCCGCTTCAATCATAGGGCCCGCCCTGTTTGCGCCCCTGGTTCACCTATGGGGCCTGGAAGGGCTGTTTTTCATCGTCGCAGCTTCGTATCTGTTGACCGTGCTGACTCTAATGCTCATGAACCCAAAGGGCCACAAGGTGGTGAGCGATGGGTCGGGTATGTTGTCAGGGCTTATAGACGGACTGGCGTACGTAAGGCGCAGCCCGGTGATCCTTGGGATACTCGGGCTGGGTGTGTTTACCGGTGTTTTCGGCGGCTCGTTCGAGACACTGATGCCGGTATTTGCTGACGAAGTGTTCTCCGGCGCTGAGAGAACTTACGGGAATCTGCTGCTTGCAGGGGGCATCGGCGGGCTGACGGGAACCATCATTATTGCGCTGATCGGAAAACGCGTACGTCCGGCCATGTTCCTCGTGGCTGCTGGGATCAGCTACGGCTTCGGCCTGGTGTTGTTTGCCAGGTTCGACGTTCTGGCGATAGCGGTGCTGATACTTGGCGTCGTGGGGTCGCTCAGGGTGGTTTTCGGAATCATGAACACGACGTTGATGCAGACGCTC
>JAKZUY010000115.1:0-3825 GCA_047516345.1 Dehalococcoidia bacterium
GTTAACCACTACACTACGCCCACCATGCCGAATATTGAGACTAGCACCCCCATGATGCTCAATCAAACTCAGTCCTGAGCGTCACTACCCTGATTCACCCTGCTCCTTCAGCCACTCGCGGTACCGCTCCACTGTTTCCTCTGTTGGAGGATAGTAGCGGCCCGGAGGCGCATTCTCAGCGTCCATCAAACCCATGATGAACCGCTCGACCCGTTCGTGTTCCTCGATCCAGTCGATCACCTCGGCCGCGAGCTGACAGGGAATAACGACGACCCCGTCATCGTCCGCGACGATCAAGTCGCCGGGCATGACGAGAACACCACCGCAGCCGATCGGGACGTTCGCCTCGAACGCCTCGATGCCGGGCCGATTCACGTTCGGCAGACGGTCGGCCGCAAACACAGCCATGCCGTATTCGTCGCCGATCATGTCGACGTCACGCATGGAGGCATCCGTCACGACCCCCACGGCCTTGTTCATGTGCAGATGCCTCGTCTTGACGTTGCCCAAAATCGTATGCCGGGCTTCGCGATTCCCATCCACAACCAGCACGTCACCGGGCCCGCAGGTCGCCATCGCCTCGTACTCCGGCGAATGCTCACCCTTGCGCGTAATCTCAAGCAGGTCCGGCCGCGGCGGGATAAACCGCAACGTACGGGCACGCGCCGCTATCTTGCGGCCGGGTGTCATTGGCCTCACGCCGTACATGAAACAGTTCTGCCATGACGCCATCTCGTAGGTGCCCTCCGGCGCCTCGAGCCCCATCCGGAACATGGCGCTGAAACACGTCGCAGAAGTCACCCCCTGGAACCGTTTCAACAGGTCATCATCTATGTGGACCCTGGGTTCATATGTCATGACAAAAGCCTTTCCATTTCTGTTAAGTCGAACGACGCCGACTCCTGTGCCTTACGCCTCCGCGGGCGAATTTTAGAGGAACGGATCAGGGGCAGGTCGTCAACGTAATTCCCGACCCACCGCTTCTTCCATGGATGCGTAGCCGCGCTGAAACCCGCCCGGCCCCGCGTCCATGCCACGGGCTGCCTCACACATCGTCTTACGCTGTCGTGCCCACCTGTAACGTTTCCTGTTCCCGGAATGTAATCAGATCACGGCTCCTACGGTGTAACGAATCGTGCCTGCTGTCAGGCGGAGAGGTCTTCCACAAGTTGCACCAGCGATCTTGCTCCGACGCCCGTGGCGCCCGCTACGTTCACTCCATCGGTCGAATCAACCATGCTGGTCGCCGCGATGTCGACGTGCACCCACGGGGTATCACCGGCGAATTCCGCTATGAAGTGAGCCGCCGTGATCGAACCGGCGGGCCGGCCACCCGTGTTCTTGATATCGGCCACTTTCGACCGGTTCTGCTTCTTCGACACCTCGTCCAGGGGAAGACGCCACATCGCCTCTCCCCTGCTTGCGCCGGCTGCCAACACCGCGTCGAGGAGTTCGTCGTTATTGCTGAACACCGCGCTTTGCCCCCGACCCAGGGCAATCGTTGCAGCGCCGGTCAGTGTTGCCAGGTCCACGATGCGATTGGCGCCCTTCGACTTTGCGTAAGAGATCGCGTCGGCGAGCGTCAGGCGACCCTCTGCGTCGGTGTTATCGACCTCGATCGTCTTGCCACTCATCGAAGTGACGACGTCCCCGGGCCGTTGCGCCGAGGCGCCAGGCATGTTCTCCGTGGCGGCCACGATGGCGTGTACGTTGATTCGCGGTTTGAGTCGCGCCAATGCGCCGATAGCGCCGATAACCGCAGCGCCTCCGCCCATGTCGCCCTTCATCGCCGCCATCCCGCCCGCGGGCTTGAGTGATATCCCACCGGTGTCGAATGTGATGCCTTTTCCAATCAGCCAGATGTTGTTATTCCCGTTTTCCGCGTCCCCTTCGTACGAGAGGTGAATGAACTTCGGCGGCTGACTGCTGCCTTGGGCAACGCCGAGGAAAGCGCCCATCCCCAGTTTTTCGATGTCATCCTGTTCGAGAACGTTGCAGCCAAGCCCCGCCGAACTTGCCACGTCACAAGCGGTTTCCGCCATCTTTGACGGTGGGAAGAGGTTGGCCGGTTCGTTGACCATGTCCCGGGCTGCGATACCTGCATTGGCGTACGTCTCGCCTCGCTCGACTCCGGCCTCGAGGATCGCTCGATTGTCCTGAACAATGTCCACAAGCGTGAGCGACTCGAATTTTCGCTTATCGTCGTCTGACTTCGACTTGTACTTGTCGAACTTGTACAAGCCCAGGATCGCGCCTTCGGCGATCGCCTCGGCGCTGGCATCTGGCTCAAGCCCGCCGATTCCGGCGCCGTGCACGATGGATGTTGCACGCGTGATCGAAGCGCCTTCCAGCTTGCGGAGCGCGCTCGCGGTTACACGCCTGACGGTATCCAATCCGAAATCGTCCTGCTTGCCGAGACCTGCAACCAGGACCCTCGCCGGACCGAACATCGGAAATGCCGAATCCGGGGTGTGTATCAGGGTCAGTTCGCCAAGGCGTCCCGAAATCTCACCATCTGAAATCAACCCGGATATGACACCGCCCAATGCGCTGTCGACCGCGCCGGTAGCCCCGGCCGGATCTTCCACGCCTTCGAAGAGATTCACGATCAGCGCCGGCGTTTCCTGTTCGGTAACGTCGCCAATCGCCACTTTGATTTTCAACCGCTAATACCTCCGCGTTGCCGAATGCCGTTGCGGGACCGGACGCGGATTTTTACGTCCGTCGAATCCCGAATTCGCTGTGCATTGTAGTGGTAGTTTCGCCTGTGGAACGGTTGGAAACGCCAAACCCGTCAGGCCATACTGCCCCAGAAATCCGCTTAAAGTTTTGAACTTGTTCGAAACAACACCTATACACTAGGTCACCGAAAATAGTACAAACGTACCTAGTACTACGTACCAGCCAGGCAATACCGTTTGGCAATCAGTTGGAACCACAGGCAGACGTGTCCGGCCTTCCTGCGGCGCCACTGTTGGGGACCTCACCAGGCATCGCTAACGGGGTCGCCAGATGAGATTGAGTTAGCGGCCCGAATCGCCAAGCCGGCAACGGCAATCGACCCGGCCAATCACGTTTCTCGGCAACGCAACAACCCGGACTCGAGGTGTCCCATGCAGAGCAATAAAGTCGCAGTGCGAGTCATCAGTGACGGTTCGTTCCTGTTGGACGGAGGTCCGATGTTCGGCCCAGTCCCGAAAGTCCTTTGGGAGAGAACCGCCAAACCAGACCGGAAAAACCGCGTACGCCTGGGGTTAAACAGCCTGCTCATCTTAGCCCCCGAGGCAAACGTGTTGGTCGACGTCGGCATCGGCTCGAAGGAACCCGAGATAAATCGGGAAATCTATGGACACAGCTCCAGCAAGTTGCAACGCAATCTGCGTGAGCACGGTGTATCCATTCGCGATATCGACTTCGTGATCCTCACTCACCTGCACTTCGACCACTGCGGCGGTTCGACTCGCCTTGACCGTGACGGCAACATCATCCCCACGTTTCCCAACGCCAAATATCTCGTACAGCGCACCGCGTGGGAGGAGGCCTTCAACCCAAACGAGCGAGCCATCCCGGTGTACGGGCACGGCATTGAGCACCTGAAAGTGCTTGAATAACGCGGAATGATCGACTTCCTCGACGGCGACACCGAGGTAACCCCGGGCGTCCACGCCATCGTGACAGACGGTTACTCAAGCGGTCACATGATCGTCACTGTCAACGCCGGCAGCGAGCGGGTCGTGTACCTGTCAGACCTCATTCCCACCCCCAACCACCTTCCCCTGCCCTACATCACAGCATTCGATCGCTTCCCCGAACAGACCCTCAAGG
>JAKZUY010000116.1:0-2999 GCA_047516345.1 Dehalococcoidia bacterium
AGCCCCGAGATAGGCGCTCATCCCCGTCTCGCCAATAGCCTCAAGAACGGCGTCCCGGCCGTCGGCAGGGCCGTACATACGGGTGAAGATGTCGAGCGCAAGGTCGCGTGTGGCCGTGTCTTCTATGTCGGGCATCAGACCGTAGGTTGCCAGGTTACCTACCGAGGCTACGGGAACGCCCTTGCAGTGCATGGCCCTCGGCAGGCCGCGTCCGAAGTTAACCCCGGTGATCACGTTCCGGTGGTCGGGATCGATCTCCCGGATCGTCCGCCCGAGCCAGCCGTCGGGGACGATCTCCACCGTCTCGCCGGTGTGCCAGATGTCCATAGACCGGAAGTGGGAGCGGTTGGGTCTCGGGTATCCGACCCCGTTGACGATCGCCACCTTCCCCTCGTCCCAAAGGGACTTAACCGGCCCCAGGCTGGGGTGAAGGCCGAGTGCGCCGTTGAGGTCGATCACCTCGTCCTCGGTCAGACGAATGGCCGATCTGGAGTCCTGATATATGCCGTTTGTATACGGAACGACGGTATTCATGGCGTCGTTTCCGCCCGTTAGCTGGATCACTACCAGGGACGGATCACGTTGGGAAGTCATTTGGGAAGTCATTAAGGGTACCTCCTGGGTACGGGCTGCTTTCTAATTAACCGGACGCGAGTACATCGAAGACTTGCACCCTGTGCCGGCTGGTGTCCACCGCGTAAAGGTGGTCGCCGACAATTTTCACGGACGATGGCCCCCAGAAGTACTTCTCGATGTGAGATGACTCTTCGTGAGGGTCTCCGTCAAAAAGGTCCGTGGGGAGATCGAGATTCGCTCTTGCTCTTGCGGCGGCTTCCTCGACGTTAGTGTCGAGGAATGCCTGGGCCCACTTCGAGACCGTGGCCTGACCCCTCAGTTTTTGGACGAATCCGCCTTCAGGGTCGAACACCTGTACTCGATGGTTGCCCCAGTCCGCCACGTAGATATACCCGTCGTCATCAAGGCACGCACTGGACGGCCGGTGAAGCTCGCCTTCACCCCGGCCCGGCCTGCCGTACGCTGCGACGAACTCTCCATCAGGCGTCAGCTTTTGCACGCGGTCGTTGCCCCAATCGGCAACGAGGATGTCGCCATCCGGACAGACAGAGATCCCCCACGGCAGGTTGAACTCTCCCACCGCTGATCCGGCATCGCCAAATTTGCCCAAAAACCCGCCGTCAGTCGTGAACCGCTGGATGCGGTTGTTGCGATGATCCGCCACGAGCAGTTCATTGGCCGAGTTAAACGCCAGCCCATTGGGGCCGTCCAGTTGCCCGTCTCCGGCGCCGGCCTCTCCCCAGCTCGCGATAAATTCGCCGCCGGTCGACATAACGGAGATCCGGGTCAGGTAGTCATCACTGACGAACACCCGTTGTTCTCTGTCAATGGCAATCGAGTTCGGCCAGATGAATTCGCCGTCTTCTTCGCCGAATGATCCGAATATGCCGAAATAGCCCTCGTCCAGGTCCATCACCGTGACGCGCACACCCCGCTTGTCGGCATCCGAAGACCGGTTAAGCATGTAGAGACGGTCATCATCTCCGGCCGCGAGGTCCACTGGGTAATAGAGGCCGCGGCCGAACATTGCCGTAACGCCGATCGTGCGGTTATATGCAAGCCGCCCGGTCTGAACTTTCGAATCGGCCAGTGTCATATGCCTGTCACTCGGCTCCGACGTAGCTCGTCGCGCTTTCGCACCCGTCCACCTTCAATAGAATCGAATCATGCCCGCTGGAACTCCGGCGATGCCGCCGCCAGCTTGAGGGCGTGTGCCGCTCTTTCGCGCGGCGTCCGGCCGGCGGAGCTTCCCAGTTGATCGCTTCGCTCTATGAAGTCGACTAACGATGCGCGCGTCCCGTCAGTGACCTCGGACATGGACAACTGGTCCAGCGCCCGTTCGACCAACTCTTCCGGCGCCACGCTGCCGTTACCGTCTGAAAGGACGTTGTTGACCATCGCCTCGACCCCGGGGCTGTCGAGATTACCCAAACGCTCGGACGCGAAGTTGACGCGCTCGACCAGCGCCCCCGAATCGATCCACTCCTTGCCCCAGTGCCATCCTTCAACCGACGGCGGGTTTAGCAGGTGCTGTCCCATGAACCAGGACTGCATGTGAGTCGGGATCATCTCCTCCCGGGGGCGGGCGAACTCCCCGGTCAGCTTCAACACACCGGCCATTAACTCGGCCGGACTCTTCACTCGCTCGTACCACACGTCCTCGGACTTGAAAAAGTCTGACTCGAAAAGAACCCGCAGCATCTCTCTGATGTTGTATCCGCTGTCGAAATACACCTTGGATAGCGTCTCTATCGCCTCCGGGTCGCGCGGCGGCTTATATGGCCACTCCGGCACCGGCGGCTCGTCGGCGACGAAGAAGCTATACAGGTGGCGGGAGATGAAACGGGCGGTGGCGGGTTGCTCGCAGATGATGTCGATGATGTCCTCGCCATTGAAGCGTCCCTTCCGCCCAAGGAACTCCTTCTCACCGTCGTCGTGGTCCTCTGGCTTGAACTCAAAGTGGAACGAAAGCCGGCCGTAGGGCCAGATGGAATCCCGCGCCGACTTGAGCGTCATGTACTCGGTGTTGCCGATCGTCCAGCCGGTGAACGCGCGGGAAGCTTCCTTGATGTCCTTCTCTGAGTAGTTTCCGACACCCAGGGAGAACAACTCGAGCAGTTCCCTGCCGTAGTTCTCATTGATCGCGCCGTTGTGGTTCTCGCAGTTATCTAGCCAGACGATCATCGCCGGGTTTTTCGACAACTCCAGTAGCAGCGTGCGGAAGCTGCCCAAACCGTATTTCGAGAACATCCTGATCTGGTCGTGCAGCACCTTGCCGTTGGCGAGCTTGCTGTAGCCGGTGGCGAAGATGCCATGCCAGAAGAGCGTCGCCTTCTCGCGCAAAGGCGCGTCGGTCGAGATCATGCGGTACATCCAGCTGGCGCCGGCCCCGATTCCCATCATGCCCATGTGGTCGGGGTGAT
>JAKZUY010000117.1:0-4275 GCA_047516345.1 Dehalococcoidia bacterium
GTCTGCCTCTTATTTTGGAGGTGATGGATGATACGGAAGCCACGCTGCGTTTCGACGAGGCATGGGCCGAATGGCTGGAAGAGACTCTGGAGGATCCGCAGTTCGTATCGGCACTCGACAGGGCGTCCCGGCTTGGACTGCACGGCCCTCTCGACAAACTGCGAACGGTCGCCCGGAAGCTGAATGAAAACTACGACCTGCTCGACCCAGAGGCGTTTTCGGCCGGGCCTGAACCGCAATCCATCGGCGTCGGATACCTCGAGAAGATGGCGAAGAAGTGGGAAGAGCTCATCGAATTCTGCGATTCGCCGGACGACCGGTTGTTCGTCCACGTGACGAAAAACACGCTTCCCCTTATCGCCGAATTAGCAGAACTGTCGGATAGTCCCGACGGGTTTGAGGCGCTGCTCGCACGCGAAGATTCCGTGATTGCCGCCACACTCAGGACCGGTAATAGAAAAAATTGGCCCGGCGGTTCGGGGCAAGTCGCCCTTAAGGACCTTCGGGAAGGGCTGGTCAGCGTCCAAGAGCAGGTCGATCACTGGCTCTTCGAGGCCCGTTCGGCCGTTATTGGGCAACTGATTTCATCCGTCGCTCATATGGTGCTCAATTACGTGGAGGTCCGAAGGCGAAACGGCCGGGCAGGATTCCACGACCTGCTCGTGTGGACCCGCGACATGCTGCGCAATGACGCCGAAGCCCTCCGACACTTCCGGAGCCGTTACACCCGGCTGTTTGTGGACGAGTTTCAGGACACGGACCCGTTGCAGGTCGAGATCGTGAAGTTACTCGCCAGGCGTGACCCCGGAGGCCAACTCACCCCCGGCGCCCTCTTCGTAGTGGGGGACCCCAAGCAGTCGATATACGCGTTCCGGCGTGCTGACATGCAAATGACCATGCGTTTTCGGGAATCGACCCATATCGTCGACGCTAGTCTGACCGCCAACTTCAGGTCGAACGATGCCATCCTTTCGTGGGTGAATCATGTTTTCGGCCAATGGATGGACGACGACGATCCTTTTCAGGCCCGCTATGTGGCGTTGGAGGCAGGGCTTTCCGCTCCCCATGCGCCAAGCTCACCGGACACAGCGCATTGTGTTCGGATTCTCGGAGGTGAAATCGACTCAAGAACAGTCGATGCGGCTCGGGCGGAGGAGGGTGAGGCGATAGCCCTGTTGGCGGCTGAATTCGGCGCGGGCGTGCACTCTGTACGCGCCGCGGACGGAACCGTTCGCCCGTCGTCATTCCGCGATCTCTGCATACTCATGCCGCGGCGTACAGCCCTGCCGTCCCTCGAAAGTTACTTGCAAGACGCCGGAATCCCATACGTGCTGCAAGGCCAGTCGCAACTGTTCGATACGCAGGAGTTCCGCGACATGCTGAATTGCCTGTCGGCGATAGATGATCCAACCGATCAGGTGGCGGTGGTCGCCGCGCTGCGTTCGCCCGCGTTCGGATGCAGCGACGTCGACCTCTGGGACTGGGCGGCGTCCGGCCACAGCTTCGACTACGGCGATTCGGTCCCGGAGTCTGACCTGTACTTGGGCGATTGCCTTGCCGAGTTGGCCAGATATCACCGGATGCGCAATCTGGCAACCACTCCAGAGTTGATCGAGACCTTTGTCAGAGAACGCATGTTGCGGGAGCTCGCCGCTCTCGGTCCTGAATGGCGGGAACGCCACAGGCGTATCGACCTGATGTCCGAACTGGCCCGCTCCGTTCAGGATTCCGGCGGTCGTTCGTTGCGGGATTTGGTTGACTGGCTTCGCACCCGTCAATCCATGGGGGAACGCATGACGGAGAGCGCCCCTTCGATTCTTGGAAACGACGCGGTGCGCGTCATGACCATCCACGCAGCCAAGGGTCTCGAATTCCCGGGTGTCGTGATTACGGGATTGAACACGAGTTCCATCAGCCGCAGGGATGAGACCGTGTTCGACACCGATCCAGAGGCATGTGCGAGCGTGGCAATAGGGCTGGGCAGCGGGAGGTCGAGATTCGAAACCGGCGGGTACGGGGAGATCGCAGAGAAGAAAAAACAGATTGGCGATGCAGAAGATGTCCGGCTTATGTACGTTGCCGCCACCCGCGCCCGTGACCACCTCTTCGTGAGCCTTTATCGAAAAACGGGCGACAAATCCACGCTTGCCGCAAAACTTGCCCAGTTCTCAGAGAATGCTTCCGGGATGTGTGAGCCATACGCGCCTCAGGGCGGCTCGGTTACGCCTGACACGCAAGCGGTCACCCAGCCATGGGGAAGCAGCGCGAACATGGAAATCTGGTTATCTGAACAGGAGGCCGCTCTGGCAGCGTCGGGCGCCCCACGGTCGGTATCTGCGACGTCACTAAAAGCGCATGACCTGCCCCTGCCGCCGCAAAAGCAATCACCTGATAACTCCGATCAGGAACCGTGGCGCAAAGGCCGCGGCGCAACCAGTCTGGGCTTGGCGGTCCATGCCGTTCTGCAGGAGATAGATCTGAATTCAGGCGAAGGGATCGTCGAACTGGCCGGTACGCAGGCGATAGCCCACGGGGTCGGAACCCAAGCGAACGAAGTGGCCGATCTGGCGAAGGCAGTCCTCGATTCGGCCGTGGTCAGGGAGGCCGTCAAGTCTGGCCGGTTCTGGCGGGAGGCGCCGGTCGCCGTAGGGGTAGGGCAGGGGAAAGCGTTGGAAGGCATTATCGACCTGATATTCGAATCGTCGCCGGGCGAACTGGTGATCGTCGATTACAAAACAGACGCAGTACGCGGCCGGTCGTTGGAGCAGATGGCCGAGCCGTACCGAACTCAGATCGGAGCTTACGCAGAGGCGGTCGACAAGACTACGCCAGCCCGCGTAGTTCGAGCCGTCCTGTTGTTCGCTCGCCCCGCTCTTACAGGCGACCATTGCGAGTATGACGTGCCTGACATCGAGGGAGCGAAAACTCAGGCTGTAGAAGCGGCGAGAGACCACCTCGCCGTCCACTGATGCCGCAACTGTGGCAGTGGTTGGCGACGCGCCTGATAGCATGCGGCGCTGTAACCGGATAACCCACGCGGTTAACTGCAAAGGTTGAACATGGGATTGCTAGACGGAAAGAAAGCGCTCGTTACCGGCGCCCGAAAGGGCATCGGGCGCGGCATCGCGGTGCGTCTGGCCGCAGAGGGCGCAGACGTCGGAGTGAACGACATCGTTGACGACGAGGTCACCCGCCAGACCGCTGCGCTGGCGCGGGAACGCGGGAGCGCAGCGTCCGTGCACATCGCCGACGCCAGCCGATTGCCCGACATCAACGCGATGATCGACGCTTTCCTCGAGGCGCACGGGAGGATCGACGTTCTGGTTAATAACGCTATCTTCCCCGATCAGTCGAGATCATTGTTCGACACGGATGAGGCGTACTGGGACCGCATGATGAACCTTTCGCTGAAGGGCTACTTCTTCTCGGCTCAACGGGCAGCACGGGAGATGGTGCGGCAGGGCGACGGCGGAAGTATCGTCTGCCTGTCCAGCGTCCACGCATTTCGCGCATTCAGGGACTGGACCGCGTACGGCGTTGCCAAGGCCGGACTGCGGAGGATGGTGAAGGGACTGGCGGTGGACCTCGCGGGTACGGGCATCAACGCAAACTGCATAGCGCCCGGCTACATCGACAATCGACTGCCGGAATCAGGGCTGGAACCGGCCCCGGACGACATGGCGGACCGGCCTCACCTGGCGGCGCGTATTCCTGCGCGCCACGGTGGTGTGCCGAGCGACATTGCCGGCGCGGTCGTTTTCCTGTGTTCGGGCATGGGCAGCTACGTCAACGGCGAAACACTATTGGTCGACGGTGGGATGATCGCCTCGGGCGGTGGTCTAAACCAGGACGACGAATAAGTATTAAGGGAGAGACGACTTGGGACTATTGGACGGAAAGAAAGCGCTCATCACCGGCTCGCGGCGAGGTATAGGCGCGGGCATTGCCGCTGCGTTCGCAGCCCAGGGCGCGGACGTCGGCATAAACGATATTGAACGCGACTCCGAGGCGGAAAAGACCATTGCCGGCATCACGGAGATGGGGCGAAAGGCGTCGTGGCATCTCGCAGACATTAGCAGCGCCGCCGATCGCGAGCGCATGTTCGATGAATTTGTCGCCGAACACGGGCGGATCGACGTGCTGGTGAACAACGCAGTGTCGGGAGAAAACGCGACATTCACTGAAATCACAGAAGCAATGTGGGATTTCCAAATAGGCAACGCGCTCAAGGGATACGTGTTCTGCTCGCAGCGGGCTGCCAGGGAAATGATCGCC
>JAKZUY010000118.1:0-3761 GCA_047516345.1 Dehalococcoidia bacterium
ACCGGAATCGCAATCCCCGTAACCAGATCGTTCGGGTATCAATTCGCTCTGGGATTTTGGTACAGCCGCAACGCGCGGACAAACCCCTCCACCTTCGCCGACGGCCAATGGCACGGACACTCCACCGTGGCAGAACACACCTAGACGAACTCTGCCAGAAGCCAGTCGTGCCAGCAGTTCCTCCCCGCGTGGCCGCTCCCCTCACCAGACGGATTTGGCAGAGTTGGGCGCAAACTCTGCCACCGGCGGCACCACGTCGACCGACAGCGGCAAACAGCGTCGCGACTGGCGTCCCCGCTGTGAGTCCGAACCCCCCGTCAGTGCGGTGGACATTAGTCCCGACTACCACCCGACCAGCCAGAAGGGACTCTCCATCGGAACGCAAAGCCCGGCGGCGGCCAACGGGCTTTGCGCATTGGCGCGTGAGCAATACGGATAATACGCCACTCTAACCAGTCCAGTACGGGTTGGAATATCCGTAATTTCGGTAATGAAAGTAAATACGTAACTTAAGACTTGATAAAAATGTACGTATCCTCTATACTGGGCTTCATGGAGGTAGCAATGACCACGTATTTGTATCCGAGACCGCCACCACATCCGTACCGTATCCATACTGCCGGCCTGCCCTGCTAATGCGGTCACGCCAACACTGAATTAAACCACTCAACCACAAAATAACAGGAGTTCTAAAATGGTAACGACCATGAACGTATCCACACCCTCCGTCACTGACAATCAGGACGGAAACAACCAGCCCAGCTTCGTCCTGGAATCCGTTGACCCGGTATTTCGGTATGGGAAACGAGTCAAGTTCACGACCCGGGTTTCCGCTGCACTGATTCACGAGTTGATGTTCAGCGACAAAATCCGCGTTGACTACGACCAGCAGCGCGGCGAGAAGATTGGCATCGTACCGGACGGAACCGAGACCCGTACACCCATGCTTGATACCAAGCGTGTCGACGAGATTGCAGACAAAATTCTGAACAACTCGCTGTATGGCGGTTCACTCACCTGGAACCTGCGTCCCGGCGATGTTGTGGCAAGCTACGACGAGTACAACCGCCGGCTGTACATAGTCGGTGGAGTTCCCACAAGACCCGACTCAAACCATCGCCACGAGGGAATCTTCAAAGCGGTGCATCGAGCAAAAGAACTTGGCCTGTCCTTCGACGCGGACGGGTACGAGTTTCCCCTGGTAATCGAGGAACTGGACATATCTGGCGAGCAAGGTTTGTTCCATGAATACAACCAGCTCGGCAAGCCGGCCAACCCCAGCCGGAACAGAGTCGTCTATCAGATGCACCTTCCCAATCAGATGGTAACTCGCATCATCGAACGGGACGGCTCTCCTATAGGGAAAGAAAACGTCGAGTTGGTCACCAACAACTTGTCACGCCGCAGCACCAAAGTAGCCACCTTCAATACCTTGGGCAAGGGCATTGAGATGGGATTCCCTAACATGGACGAAGGCAACTTCGACCAGATAGCCAGCTTCCTGGACGAGTTCGTCGTGGAGCTTGCTAAGGCGAGGCCCGAAGTCGGGTATCTTCCCATCAGCGACCGGATGCAGGTGCGCGATATGTCCATCAGTGACACCGGGCTCATCATTCAAGCCTACTTCCGTGTGGCCGGCACTCTTTGGGAAGCCCATGCCGACACCTGGAGTGAACGGGTGGCTACCTGGGGGAAGCCCTACTGCTTCAAAGACGAAAACGGCACCGTAGTGTACGAAGGCGACCTGATGAGCCGGAAAAATCCGCTTTGGTATCAAACTGTTCTGATGCAGAACAAGAGCGGGAAATATTCGGTTTCGAACCGACGCGCCAGTACGGAGTTTGCTTATCACCAGCTGCGCGCAATCGCCGGACTAGGAGAGTAAGCCCGTCCGGACCCAGTGCCTCGGACAGACTAAGACGTCCGGGGTGCTGGGCAGGCCACCACGGCAGGGGAGTATCGCCGGCCCCAGCGCATGGCGGCGGCGGTGGGGTCCCCGTGGTTGGCCATGCTCACCACCATCCCAACGCGATAGCTATCCCCGCCGGCCATTGGCGCTGACACTCCACCGGTCCGAGGTCCGAGTAGAGCTGATGGCCACAGCCCGCGGCACCCCGAACGACGGCGACCACCGCAACGCCAAAAGTGGCAGACTTGTGCGCAAACTCTGCCAGCTGACCACAGCCCTACAGGTATCCGCTCTCCGCCATATCAATGCCCGCCCGGCTCTCCGTCAGCCTTTCCCCCGCGGCAATGCCACGCAGCCTTTCCGATGCGTCACAATCGGCATCATCATCCGACCTTCGCACCATAACTACGTCGCCGACGTACGGGTCCGCCACCTCAAACCCATGCCGACCGTACAGTCTCTGCAAGCGCTCCACGTCGTCCATCTCAGAGATAGCCAAACTCATCACCCGGTCACAGTGAGCGTCCACCAGGAAGCGCAAAAGCCCGCTCCCTACGCCTTGGTCGCGACGTCCACGCTCCACAATCAAGTGCTCGATACGAACCGGCGCATCCTCCGACACCTGCAGCAGATCCCATCCGTCCAGATTTACGGCCGCTCCCGCGACCAAGAAATCCCCCTCGCCATAAGCCACGGAATCATCGCCCACGTCGAACACCCCGTAATAAACATGTGCCAGCCGGGCACGTTCAACATAGTTCGGGTATTCCTCACCGATCAACCGGTGGAAAGCCACCATCTCATCGTAGGTCCTGACAGTCCGTATCTTCATTGCCCTGCTCCTTCAGATCTAACGCCCAACGCCCCGGCCACCGCCGCCACCTTCGCCGCACGCCATTGGCAGGGGCACACCAGCGGACCGCGGTCCGAGTAAAGCTGGTGGCCACACCCCGCGGCACAATCCACCTGGACAACGCCATCCTAGCAGTTAGCGCGGAGACGGTGTTAACGTCCAAGCCGACCGCAGCTATCCCGCGTCAACCATATTTGGCGGTTTGGCGTCGATCATTACCCCGCCACCCTGGTCTCCGTATCTCCCGCAGCGAGTGCACTCATGTAAGCCAAGATAAGACTGCGGGTTCGGTATGTACCGAACTCGGCCTCGTCTTCCCTTTGCACGATGGGGAACGTGCTCAATATGTAGTCGGCGTCATCACGTGAAAGGCCATACAGATGGAAATACAGAGCATCCAGTCGGGCGCGCAGGTGTCGCCGCTCTTCTTCGTTCCAAACAAATGGAGGACCGTTGTAACCGAGGTCGCGAGCTAAGGGCTCCATGTCGTCAGCGGTGTAGGTGAGCCGGAGAACGTGGTCACGTACAAGGTCGCGAGCCGTGGCGCTGCCCAACCGCATACCGTAGTCATCGGGTGCAATCACCGGGAGTTGTTCGATGATGAACAAGTTGAGCGTCTGACCCTGCACCTTCTGTCGAGTTACGAAGTCAAAAACCATCGAGTTGAAATTGGCAGCCAGCAACCATTCATCTCGTTCCGCCGTTTCAGATTTGAGGATCGGTACCTTATTTCCGAATCCGACCGTTGGAAACAGCGCAGCGATAAACGTCCTCGCATTAGTCGGAGCGGTGATTTCTTTGAATCCCAAGATCCACGCCGCTTCCGGGCTCCACCCGCAATTGGCCTGCGGAACCCAGAACTGCGGTTCCGGTAACCAACTTGCATTCGCGTGTTCGGCAAGGGTTGCCTCTCGCGGTTGAGCCGGCCGGTTCAGGTTTTTCGGATTCACGACCACACTAGCAGCCCGGTGGTCGAAAGCCTGCACCATCTTACCCTCG
>JAKZUY010000119.1:0-6733 GCA_047516345.1 Dehalococcoidia bacterium
GTTTGCTCACTTACTGCCTTCCAGCTGATGTCGCGGGCGGCCACGGTAGCGCTGAGCGCTTTGTAAAACGCAGCGAAGTCGAAATCCAGACGCTGAGGCATCGCTAAGCTCCCTTACCCTCGCACTCTGGGCACGAGTAGATTCTCGAGTGGGGCACCCTTGCATGACTACTCAAATCTCTGCGCGATCACGTCACCCTTCCACCACGGGAAGCTCCAGCGCGTCGCCCATGGCCAGCCTCTGGACGCATTCCCTACATTCGGGACTTCGACGCGGCATGACTCGCTGGTCCTTGCCGCGATTGAAATGGAAGTGATGGTAGGATGCTTCGACGTTACCGGTTCGAAGTCCCAGGAAGTCGAATAGAAAGTCGTTGACGGCATGAGCGGCGGCTACCGCGTTCAACGTGATCACGCTGGGGTTGGGTTCCTGGACACCATAGGCCTGTTGCTTGCGTTCGGTGTCGGACTTCGCCTCAATCGCAAGCTGCGTGGGATCGATCAGGCCGTTGCACCAAAGGCAGCCAGTGCTCGGCCTAATGTGTCGCACCGCGCACATGGCGTCTTCGAGGTTGCCGCATTCACCCTGCCGTACTTTTGCGCCCATCTGTATGGCAGGAATGAGGTATTGGTGGGCAAGCGCATTAACGACAAGTCGGGCCCGCATGGACTCGGCAGCTAGGAAGACGAAGTCGCAATCGCGCAGGACTTGTGCGACCGAATGGCGAGAGACATCGCCGGCGACCGGCTGGAGGGTGGCGTCAGGCGCCATTTCCCGTGCGTGGCGAACCGCGATTTGGGTCTTGAGCTGGCCCGTTTCCACGTCAACTTGGGTCGCCCCAACCACACGGGAGAGATTGCTGCTCTCGATCTCGTCCGGGTCAATAAGAACGAGGTGCCCAACGCCAAGTCGGGCGAGGTATTCCGCCACCAGTGACCCGACGCCGCCGAGCCCGACGACAGCAACCTTGCTCGCTTGCAGGATCTGCTGTCCAGCTGCGCCCAACATGCGCACCTGGCGGTCGTGTTCGGCGTTTGCCTCGCGCTCCTGCCATGGTTGCGAGTAAAGCCTGGTAATGTCGTTACCGATCACCCGATAGGTCCCGAGCGATCGACGGCTGCCATCCGGCAGCCAGATATCGGCAGCAACCGAGTGCCGGCCGTACACCAAGGCACCAACCGGGATACCGCGGCCAATGTCGAGAAGCGCGGGATAACCGCGCTCGTGCGACTCGAGGTCGATTCTGCTGAAATCCACATGCCGGGCACTTCCGTGATGATTGTGGACGGCCAGGTACGCCAAGCTCGCGTCCCTGCACTGTAGTATCTCGCGATGAATGAACGTAGGCGTCAGCGCCCGGTAGCCGTGCCGCCCAGCAACGTAGTCGATGCCAAAGTCGGCCGGCTGGACATGTTGAACTAGCAGCCGCAAGGAAGACCCGTTGCGTACAATGCCGGCGCGCAGAATGGCGCCATGTTCGTCCTTGTCCCCGGGGAAGAGATGGTCCATGATTCGCTGATGGTCCCCGGAAGTGACCAGGATATCGCAATGCCTGTCGGTCATCAGAGTTCTCCCAGAAAATGCAGCACCTTGAGGAACTTTGCGACAGCCGTCTGGGGGTTTTGCTGCATTTGATTGTTGCGCCGGGAAACTTGCAGGGCCGGTCGCTCGAGGAACTGGGCTCCGGGGGTAACCGGCGGCTCGAAGGCGACGCCGTCTACGCGCTGCACGTTGTCCGAGATAAACAGCGGATAGATGTCGGCGTAGGGATAAAGCGCCGTGATGTGACCCCCAAGCCATGTGGACGAGGGCCGGTATCGGCACCCGATCGAAACATCTTCGACGATGACGTAGGCACCCCCTTCTCCGTCTTCCTGGCTGTATATGTCCGAGGACGGAAATGCCAGCTTTAGCTCCCTGACCGCGTTCGCGACATTCTGCTTCATGGTGCGCTCTTAGCTGTTGTCGTCAGGAGCGATCGCGGTAAAGGCGAGATGCTCGGTCAATGGGACTTTGTCCTCGTCGCCAACCACCTTGCTCGACCCGTTGGGCAGTTGGACCTGCAGCACGAAGTTCAGATGAATGTTGACACCCTGCTTGATGGCCGCATCCTTGATCTCGAGCCCCGTCGCCGGTCCGGCGGGCATTTCGACCTTGTGGTCGTTTACTTCGATGGTCACCGTCTTTAGGCGCAGTTCCTCGGCCGTAGCGTCGTTCGTAGTCATTTATTGCTCCTTAGGCATAGACTTGCTCATGTGGCATGATTACTATAACAGTTGTCTTTTGGCATGTCAATTGCTTTTGTGCAACTTTTCCTCGCCTTTGCCAATTCGCTCGCCGTCCCCACCGCCCCACTAGGCCGCCATCGTGTTCAGGACATCTTGTCTTATCCCCAACCCACCGAACGGGGCGGCGGCGATAGGGCCGGTGCTCCGGCAGGAAAGAGAAAAGGCGCCCAGCAATTGTTTCACTTACCCGCTCGGCGGTTAGTAATCGAAGGTTCCTTGGGCTGGCGTAGCGCCACCAGTGGGCTTGCAGACCTGATTACGAGTTAAAGTGTCCGGCAGCGCGGAAACTAGCCAGACCAACAGCTGAGAAATGACCTCGATACGTTGCGGCCGATTATGCTATCCGTCATCACCTGTGTTGGTGTTAGCGCCAATGTAAAAATGAGCGCCATCGCCAAGATGGAATTGACCCACCTGAGAGAAAGGGCATCATCTACGGAGACTCCGTGGAGGTGCTGCAAAGAGATTGTTAAAGGTGGGAAAAGTGAAAGAGATTTACGAAATGAAAGGGGCGGGCTATTCCATTCGGAATATAGCCAGGGAATTGCACATCGCCCGGAACACGGTATGGCGGTACCTGAAGGATCTGGAGGCGGTTATGCCCAAGCCGAGGCGGCGACGGGCATCCAAGCTGGATCCGTTCATCGAGTACATGGATCGGCGGCTTTCGGAAGGGTTGGAGAACTGCGTGGTGCTGTGGCGGGAGTTGCAAGGCCTGGGGTACCAGGGGGGCTACTCCCTGGTGAAGACCTATGTGTCCCCACGCCGCAGGCGGGGTCAGGTCGCGGGGAACCGCGAGGGACTCTGTCCAGAGAGGAAGCCAATGCGGAAGGTGTTCAAAAAACCGTTGACGCAGTTGTTGAACGGTTCTTATTATTGCACAGGGTTGTTGAACGCTTGGGCAAAGCTGGGGAGGGAGGCCTGGGCCCGGTGTTCAAAAACGCCCGTTTGTTGAACATCTGCCGACGTTCCACCGCGCAGGCTCTTCTGACAAACTAAGAGACGGGGCAAACTTGCCCCGTCTCTTTCATGTGTGTTGGCGCGGTTTTCTCAGGCCGATGGCCAGCGTGGGCAGGAAGCCGTGGGCTGATGGTTGGGAGACCTGCGCAGGTGGGTGCTGCAGGGCCATTTTTTGTCCTCACTAACGTGTCCTATAACTGCAATTATCAAGCATCTTCCCTGAAGTCCGGAAACGGGTATGCCCTCAGCCTCTTGGGCTGCGGTTGGCCGGGTTGGCGTTCCTGGGGGTGAAGCGGTTCAGGCCCGGCATTGCCATGTATTTTGGATAGCAGTCCGTGCATAGCGGGCGGTTCATGGTGGCGGCGTGTTCAGCGCCGCACATGTGGCAGTATTTCTCTGGGGCGGAGCGGTCGGATTTCTGTCGCCACTGGGCGAAGCATCTGGTGCAGTAGGCGTGGGTCATGTCCAGGTCCAGCGTTGCCTTGCAGCGGATGCAACTACCCTTGGCGCTCTGATCGCTGGTCCTTTCCGCCGCGGCGGGCTGCCGGCGGCAGCCGGTCTTCGTGGTGCCGGAGTCTGTGTGCTGCGCCTTCGGGCTGGCGTTGCCTGTTCTTCCTCTCCCTCGACCCTGGCGATGGTAATGCGGATTTCCTCGCTTATGCGAAGCAATCGTCCGACCTCGTCGTAGATCTTCTGGTAGAGGTCTGGGTCGCCCTCCCTGCTCACCAGGATTCCCATTTCCCGGTTGTTGACCTGGCTGAATTCGTACAGGTTCATTGATGTGATCAGGGCGGTTGCCTCGTTCATGTAACATTTGGCGTGAAGGTTCTCACAGAAGCTGGTCCGCACTGATGTCAGGGACTCCAGCCAGCTGCTCTCCTGTGGGTTTAGCTCGCTCTTGCCGTAAATTACCCGGATGTCGATCTTCCAGCGGTCCTTTTCTTCCAGGAGGTCCTTTAGCAGGGGGTTTACCTTCAGGTAGGGGTGTAAAAGGCGGCGCTAAAGTGGGCCACGTGGGCGGCTCGCCCTGCTGAAATTGTGGCGGTTGAAAAACGTGCCGTCCACCGCCTTCCGTAAGGCTGATAACGGTTACCGGGTCCCGAAGCGTTGCTCATAGCCAAGTATCGGGGAAGGAAAGTAAGGTTCTACGTTGCCTGGATTCACTATCACCACCAAAGAGCTGAGCAGCCCCATTAACTTCATTACCTCCGGGGTGCTGACTTCAGGCTCCCCTCGCTGCGAGCCCAGATGTCTGGCCAACCCCTCCGCAGCGTTGAAATATCGTTCCTCCGCGTCACCGTCTTTGTGAAGTATCCAATTCCTCAGGTGCCTCCAGTCGCCCAAGAGATCGGACTTCACGTCATCCGTTTTGACACCAAGAAGTGTTGCAATTTTTCGGCGAGTAACGGACTCCCACTCCGTGAAGATAGAGATCACAAGAGACCTCGCTTGAAGTTTCTCGAATCTTCCCTCACTGGAGAACATCTCGATGGCCTCGTAGCCAAGAATCCTTGTGCGGACAAGTTCGGTGGGGTCGTTTTCGGAAACTTCGATGCTCACGGGGGCGTTCCCCTCGTATCCTTGGGCAAAAATGTCCTTGGTATTGTCCAAGCCCATGGCCGCCCCGACGTAGCATATGAGAAACGAGTGACATTCATCTATAAATTCCTCCAGCGTACGCTGAACCGCACCGGGCACGTCGGGCTCAAGGGACCTGCCTATATAAGTTAGGGAAACCATCCCGCTCGGACCTTTTGCTCCTATGAAAACCTCGGTAATTTCCTCAGCCAACCCCAGACGCACCTTCCCTGGCAGATTGCTTAGGAACAGGGCCATTTGTGGTGTCAGCCTCTATGTTGGCTATACAGTCAGGGCAAGTGATGCGGTCAAACTCTTCTACGTCGTCTGCCAACTGGGGGTTGACCTCTTCGTTCGCTACGGGACACCGACGTTGATACGCCTCGCTTGTTATACCCCCACCTAGATTGTTATGGGAAATCACCTTCTTTCCGTGAACAAGTGGGCGCTTTTGGACATAGTCTTCGCCTACGGCATCGCGGAGCTGGGTCAACCTGTTGAGAATACGGTTGATGCCATACATCAACTTGTTGCGACAAAGCATGCACGTCACACCGTGCATATCTAGCAGCGCGGGGTCTCTCTCACCTTCGCCAATGTGGTCTTCGAACGCCCACCAGCGGACACCGTACATATTGTGGCCCGACTCGACCCGGAGTCCGCAAAGGGTCTCGCCACCATACTTGACGAAATTAGGAAGTGAAGGCGGGCTCCGATGCCAACGTATTCCCGCATCGAAGTCCCACAATTCCTTGACGTTGAAGTCCTCGTGACCCCGCCAAAGAACAATGTGGGTATCCGCTGGATCTCCACGGAACAACGATTTGACTTCGAATGGGGGATCGCTCAGGTAGTGATCCCAAAAACTCATGACTCCCTCCCTGCCATGTAGATGACACAACTAAGTAAACCATAGCCCACCAGCCCATGCAAGACAAGCTAGGTACCTTTGTCAAGCTTGAACGCCCTTACGCTGCTCGTCGCCGCTTAAGCTAGGCAAATGTTGCGTTGGCCAGGCCGTCGGCATCGGAGATGCCACTGGTGTTCGCCGTCAGGGTCTCCCCCACCTGCGCCGTCCCGCTGATGGTGGGAGCGCCGGTGGCCACCGAGTTACCCGGCGGTCCCGGAACGACCAGCTCCGGGCCACCGGACAACATCCTGCTGTCACTGGTGCAGATGGCGCCCTCGGCGGAGCAGTCGGTGGTGGCATTCAGCGATATGGTCACGGCGGCGGCGGCGTCCGGCGTGAAGGTTATCTCCCAGCGGAGGTTCTTGCCCGGCTCCAGCCGGCGCGCGTTGTCTACCTCTCCTCCGGTTACCGTGAAGGCGTGGTCCCGCAGGGTCGTGTAGCTGAATTCGTCCACGGGCGCCCCGCTGAACCGCAGCTCGAAGGTGAAGGCGTTGCTCCCGTCGTGGGACTCCGGTATATCCAGGAACTCGGCCGTCAAAGGCGTGGGATTCACTGGCGTGGCCGTGGCCTCTGGTGAAGCCTCTCCCGCCCCCTCTGAGTTGACCGCCCGCACCTGTACGTCGTACTCCGTCCCGTCGGTCAGCCCGGTGATGGTGTGAGCCGTTCCGGTCACGGTCGTCTCCGACACGTTGGCCGGGGTGTCCCAACTCCCCGAGGACTCCTTCCACTGCACCCGGTAGTCGGTGATCTCTGCCCCGCCGTCGCTGCTGGGCGCATCCCAGGAGACGGCCAGTTCCCCGCTGTTGCCGGTCGCGGCCCTCAGTTCCGCGGGGCGCCCGGCGCCTGAGCCTCCGGCTCCGATGAATCCGACCGCTGCGATGTGTCTGTCGAGCCCGCGGTGTTGTTGGTCACCGACCTTCCTCTGAAGGACGTCGCGCTGTTGCCCTGGGTATCCCGGATGAAGTTTCTTCCGTCTGGCCTGGCGTAGCTGACCGTG
>JAKZUY010000120.1:0-5205 GCA_047516345.1 Dehalococcoidia bacterium
CAACAACGACTTCCGGTCGCTCTACTCGTCGATCCTCGACCAGTGGATGGGCATGAGTCCGGCGCCGATTGTGAACGGGACGTTCGATCAGTTCGACGGCATCATCGCAAGGCCGGCCGCCGCATAGCGACGGGACCCTGAGAACCGGTCCTGAATTTCGGTTTTGAGCATGTATGAAGTAGTCGGCACTAATAGAGAAACCCTCGGTAAATGCCGAGACGCGTTAACGCGGAGGCCCACCCCATGACAATTCAGGAAAAAGCCGCCCAACACGGCGAGCTAACAGAACCGCCGGTACTGCTCCGCATCGGCCACGTCTACGAACGGACGCTCGGGGCCATCATGTCGCCAACCGGCTTCTACGGGCCGCTCGATATGGCGGTCGGGCCGGACGGCATGCTTTACGTGCTCAACCGGGCCACGACGCCATTCGATTTCTGGCGTGTGACCAAGTGTCTGCCGCAGGACGACGAGTATCAGGGCGAAATCAACTACAGAGAGGACGAGCAGCCGTGGGCGGTCAGCGTCGCCCTCGATAGCCAGGGCCATCTCTTCATAACCGACGACTGGGCCGACAATGTGTGCGTCTACGATCTGGATGGCAAACGCATCGGGCGTTGGGGTGAAAAGGGCAGCGCGCCCGGACAGTTCGCCGGCCCGGCGGGGATCAGGTTGGACAAAGACGAGAACCTGTGGATCGTCGATTCGGCGAACCACCGCGTTCAGCACTTCACCCGCGAGGGCGAGTACCTGGGGGGTTGGGGAGAATTCGGAAGCGAGCCGGGCCAACTCAACTACCCATGGGGCATTAGCGTCGATCCGTTCACCGGGGACGTGCTCGTCGCGGACTGGCGAAACGACCGCGTTCAGCGATTTACCAAAAACGGCGACCTCGTCCAGGTGATCGGCCGGAGGGGTACCGGCGACGGCGAGTTTCGGCAGCCCAGCGGGGTGACGGTCGACCACTACGGAGACATCTACGTGGCCGATCAGGGCAACAACCGGGTGCAGTTGTTCAACTGCCGGGGCCGGTTCGTCGAGTCGTTCAGGGGCGATGCGACGATCAACCAGCGGGGGGTGAACCGTCTGATGGCCAATCCTGACATGCTCCGCATGAGGGACAATGTGCCGAGCATCGAGCCGGAGAAGAGGCTCAAGCGGCCCACGGCGGTTGCTGTTGGCGCGGACGACAGGGTGTACCTGGTCGATTCGGGCCGGTTTCGGGTGCAGGTATACCAGAAGCAGGTCATAGCGCTGAGACCCGATCAAGTAGATTCGCCGCGCCGCGATCCCCTGATCGACTGAACGCGTCGATAATTTTGGCAGGCCAGGTACGCTGGTCGACCGTACGCGGTCCGATGGGCAAAAGGCTCTGATATAACCTGAATACGGTGAGTGAGCGGGGCGGGAGTAACTCAGTGGCAGAGTGTCTGCTTCCCAAGCAGAAAGTCGGGGGTTCGAATCCCCTCTCCCGCTCCAGACGCCGTACCCTGTCATCCCATCCTGTAATTTCACTGGAGACATCGGACCCAACGATAGACCGTATTGGGTACCGCCCGAGGGTTTGCCGAGCGCAGATTGCGGCTGAGTCCGTGCAGCCAATTGAGTTGATACGAAAGTGAAACAGGGGTGCGAATAAACGCGGCGCCGAGCGAACAACGACCTCACGGCGCCGCGTCGGATGAAGCAATAACGACCCCGGTCCTTCGAAATCAACTCCTCCGGCGCGTCGGGGGACTGATCTGGTTCATCGCGCCGTGGTGCGGCATCGCGGCCAGCATCGAGTTGGCGGGATTCGACTTGCTGCTCGCTATCATCACTCCGGACTACGATGGCGCCGGCGAAACAATCAGCCAGATGCAAGGCGTCAACGCCGCCTACGCGTCCGAGGCGCGACTCAGCCTTCTGGTCTACTGCGTGCTGGTAATTCCGTTCACGATACGGGCGACGCGGCTGCCCGAGTTGCGCCAACCGTGGGTAAAGCTCATGATCTTTGGACTGTGGGCCCACGTGGTGACGGGCTTTGCGACAACGGGGTTTCAGTCCGAGTATCACCACCTGATAATCCTGGACGTAACGGCCAACAACATTCACGACGCAGCCGGCCACGTGTTCTTCGTCGTCGGAATATTAGGCGTAGTTGGCACGGTCCTGGCGATGGACCGGCGTCCGGAATACCGGCGCCTCAGGATCGCTTCTGCGATCGCGGCCGGGATAATGATCCTGACTGGGCTCATGTTCGTCACACGCACTGCGAATGAGTACATGGGAATCGAAGAGCGCATAGGTTTTGCCGCCTACCTGACCTGGGTGGCGCTGGTGTCGATACGCATCGAATCGCTGCGGCGCAGGAATTCGCGGCAAAATCGCGAGACGGCGCGAAGCGAAGCCGCCTGACGGTGACAGCGGCGCGACGGACGAATCCGATGGATAGGAGGCATCCAATCGGCCGGTGTCGATTCGAGCGCCGATCATCGTGCAACTGGACTTGAAATGGCCGCGCTCCATTTCGCCGGTTATGGTGAACTGGCCAAAAATGGTATGCTTACGGTCGAATTTTCCGCAAAATACGTCACTAGTTCGCCGGAATTATTACGGCTGGGTGGGCCATGACTGAACCGCTACTCGAGGTCAAGAACCTTCAGACCTATTTCCACTCATCTACGGGGGTGGTGAAGGCAGTCGACGGCGCGTCGTTTTACCTTCATGAGGGCGAGACACTCGGCCTGGTAGGCGAGAGCGGCTGCGGCAAGAGCGTCTCCGCCCTGTCGGTCATGCGGCTGATCCCCAACCCGCCGGGGCGGATCGAGGGCGGCCAGATAATGTTCGAAGGAAGGGACCTGCTGCAGATCTCCGAGTCGGACATGCGGAAGGTGCGGGGCAGCAAAATCGGCATGATATTCCAGGAGCCGATGACCTCTCTCAACCCCGTTCTGACCATAGGCCGGCAGCTTACCGAAACCCTCGAACTGCACTTGAAAATGACGAAGCAGCAGGCGAACAACCGGGCAGGCGAGCTGCTTGAGATGGTCGGGATCGCCGATCCCGAACAGCGGCTCCAAGACCATCCGCACCAAATGTCGGGCGGCCAGAGACAGCGGGTCATGATCGCCATAGCGATGTCGTGCAATCCGAAGTTGCTGATAGCGGACGAGGCCACAACCGCGCTGGACGTGACTATTCAGGCGCAGATCCTGGAACTGATGATGCAGGTGACCAGCGAGCTCGGAACCGGGCTGCTGATCATCACGCACAACCTCGGCGTCGTCGCCCGCTACGCCGATCGGGTCAACGTCATGTACGCCGGCAAGATACGCGAGACTGGCCGGGCGACGGACCTATATCGCAATCCGAAGCACCCCTACACAGTTGGACTATTGAACTCGGTGCCGAGGCTCGACAGCCGGTCGGGTTCGCGTCTCCTTCCGATCGAGGGCGAAATCCCCGACCCGTCCAACCTGCCACCCGGATGTGCGTTCAGGCCGCGCTGCCGGTGGGCAGTGGAAAAGTGCTTGACCGAGGACCCGCCGTTGATGGAGGCCGACCCAGACCAGATGTCTGCCTGCTGGGAACACGCAAGGGTAAGCCGAATGGCAGGAGCAGTCGCATGACAATGGTGGAAGAAAGAACGTCCCAGTCTGCTATGGAGCAGTCTGGCGACGACGCGCTACTCACAATAAGCGGCCTCAAGGTCCACTTCCCCGTTAAACGGGGCCTGATTTTCGACCGCACCGTCGGAGTGATTAAGGCAGTGGACGGAGTCAGCTTTTCGATCAAGCCGGGCGAGACGCTAGGCTTGGTGGGTGAGTCCGGATCGGGCAAGACCACCACAGGGCGGGCCATACTTCAACTTGTCAAATCGACAGAAGGCTCGGTGACCTTCGAGGGCAGGGACCTTGTCACGCTGAACAACAACAGCATGCGCCAGATGCGCCGCCGGCTCGGCATGGTGTTCCAGGACCCGTACGGCGCCCTCAATCCCAGAATGACCGCAGGGGCCATCATAGGCGAACCTCTGGTGGTACATGGCCTGCACGATGGCAAGGCCGACCTGAGAAGCCAGGTGAGCGACCTGCTTGAAACGGTCGGGCTCAACCGGGGGATGGCCGACCGGTATCCCCACGAGTTCAGCGGCGGACAGCGGCAAAGAATCGGCGTCGCACGCGCTCTGGCTGCCAGGCCCAGCTTCATGGTGCTTGACGAACCGGTTTCGGCCCTCGACGTTTCGATCCAGGCGCAGATCATCAACCTGCTACAGAACCTTCAGGAAGAGTTTGGGCTCTCCTACCTGTTTATAGCCCACGACCTGTCGGTCGTCCGGCATATCAGCGACCGCGTCGCGGTAATGTACCTTGGCAAGATCGTGGAGTTGGCGGATTGCGACGACTTGTACGAAAACCCGCTGCACCCGTACACGAGGGCGCTCCTCTCGGCCATACCGATTCCCGATCCCGAGTTGGACAGGCGCAGGGAGCGGATCGTACTAGAGGGCGATATTCCCAGCCCGCTGAACCCGCCATCGGGGTGTGTGTTCCATACACGTTGCCCCGTGGCCATCGACGACTGCTCCGGGTACGTGCCCGAGCTGCGAGAGGTTGCGCCCGACCACTGGGTGGCATGCATCCGCGCCGACGACTACGGCGCGTACGCCGTGGCGTAGAGGGCGGCCATTTTAATGGCGGTGGACGGCCCACCTACGCCGCCATTCGCCCGTCATCCCCTCCGTGCCCATCGGCCCACGGGACCGCCCGATACCAAAGGTGTTTAGCGAGTCCCGTATCGCCTCCATGGCGCCCTGTGGGGAGCGCGGACGCACTTGCCCATCGCATTCCTACCCAAAGGAATTAACGTTCGCTTCCCGTCAGGGGTTGATCAGGCGTCCCGGGCGTCCAGACTCGTTCCCGGTTACTGGGAACGGGTTTCTATTCGGCCGCGGAGTCTGGGATCGAGGTGGTCGCGCAGTGCGTCTCCAATGAGTACGACGGCGAGTACGGTGAACGTCAGGAACAGTCCGGGGAAGAATGAGGTCCACCAGCCGACCTGTATGTAGCCCTGGCCTTCAGACACGATGTTGCCCCAACTTGGCGTCGATGGCGGCACGCCTGCGCCGAGGAAGCTCAGGCCGGCCTCGGCAAGTATGGCTGATGCGAGCGTGAAGGTTGCCTGCACGATGATGATTCCGACCGTATTCGGCAGGATATGCAG
>JAKZUY010000121.1:0-8155 GCA_047516345.1 Dehalococcoidia bacterium
CGCCGTTGTTCGGGCAGATGGACGGATCGTGTCCTGCCACCAGGGCAAACCGACGATCCTCAGTTTCGATCCAGACGGAAATGTTGTCGATTCCTGCGACGCGCCAATCACCGAGGCGCACGGCATGAGCATCGCATCCGAGGGAGACGGAGAGGTTCTGTGGATCGGCGACACGGGTCGAAAGCGGTTACCGGAAATTAACTACGACTACCCGGACGATGCAAAACCAAGTGAGGCCGTCAAACTGGACTTCGCTGGCAACGCCATGATGCGGATTGGGCAACCCGACCTGGATATCTACTCAGACGGTCCGTTTTCGGTGACGTCGGTAGCGGTCCATCAGGAACGGCTTGGCGGCAACGGCGACATATGGGTTGCGGATGGCTACGGCCAAAGCTGGGTACATCGATACACCAAACACGGCGAGTATCTGGGCAGCATCAATGGTGAGGAGAGCGAGGCCGGCCGATTCAATACCCCGCACGGGCTACTGGTCGACTACCGGAAGGCCGACCCGGAACTCTACATAGCCGATCGCGCCAACAACCGCGTGGTGGTGTACGACCTGGAAGGAAATTTCAAGCGGTCATTCGGTGAAGATTGGCTTATCACGCCGTGCACGTTTGCGGTGGCCGGTGACCTGTTGGCAATCCCCGAACTTCAGGCGCGCGTCACGTTGGTAGACCCCGACGATAATCTTGCCGGCCAACTGGGTGCGAACACGGACGTGGCGCAACGCGAAGGGTGGCCCAACATCCACGGGCACGATGGCAACCTGATGCGGCCGCCCGACCTGGAACCCGGCAAGTTCAATAGCCCCCACGGCATCGCTGCCGACGCGGAGGGCAACCTCTACGTGCCGGAGTGGCTCATCGGCGGCCGTTTCACAAAGCTCGTCAGGAACTGATTAGCCTACGATTCCAAAGGGCCAGGGCCGTCTAGATCGCTCCGGTCTTGCGGACCTCTTGAAGCGCGGCCTCGAATTTGTCGACGGTGAAGTCGATGTCGCTGTCCTGGTGAGTGCTCGACAGGATGTACGCCACCGGACTTGACCATACTCCCTGGTTTATGTACTCCATCTGGAGTTGGGCCACTATGTCGCCGGAGACTTGACTGCCATCGGGATCGGCTTCCGCGGGCGTTGAATACGGATCAGTCGTATCGACTTCCCGCCCGAGACTGACGCTGACGACCGATGCCATCCCGTATGCGCCGCCCGGAATCTCCATCCGTTGCAGCACTTCGTTGATTCCAACCCGAAGTTTCTCGGCGGACGCTTCGGCCGTTTCGACAATCGGCTCTTCGGTCAACAGTTGCAGCGCTGTGGCGCCGGCGGCTGCCGACAATGGGTTTGCGTTGAACGTGCCGGGGTGGCGGATTCCTCCTTCGCCGATCACATCCAGGATGTCGGCCCTGCCGCCGACCGCGCCGCCGGGGAGACCGCCCGCAAGGATCTTGGCAAAGGCGCTGACGTCCGGTTGCACGTCGTAGTGTCCCTGACATCCCGCCATGGACCAACGAAAACCGCTAACGACTTCGTCGATGATCAACAGCACGCCCAAGCGGGTGGTTAGCGCACGCAGGCCTTTAACAAATTCAGGGCGGGCGATGTCGTTGCCCTGGAAAATGACGGCCGCGATGTCGTCGTCCGCTTTGAGAGTGTTCTCTACCGCTTCAAGATCATGAGGGGGCAGATTGATGATCGAGGACGAGGTGCCGGCCGGTATGCCATATGCGGCGTCGGTGTCGGGATCGGTGACGTAGGCCGCGTCGGACCATCCGTGGAAGGCGTCGGCGAACTTGACGATCTTCTGTTTCCCAGTAAATCGGCGGCAGATCCGGAATGCCATCATGACGGCCTCCGTGCCTGAGCTCACAAAACGCACCTTTTCGACCGACGGCACTATCTGCCTGACGAGGCTCGCCCACTTGATCTCGACCTCGGTGCAGGCGCTGAGGTGGGTGCCTTTCGCCATCTGGGTCTGAACTGCGTCCACAATTGCGGGGTGTGCCTGGCCGAGAATCATCGAACCATGGCCGGTGCGATAGTCGACGTACTCGTTACCGTCGATGTCCCACTTGCGCGGCCCTTTGCCCCGGTCCATGTAGACCGGATACGGTGCCAACTTGCGGCTAACGTGGGTCACCCCGTCGGGAAACAGCTGCCTGGCCTGATCTGCGAGGCCCGCGGACGTGGGATGAAGTTGGCGAAATCGTTCCTCTATTGCGGTCATTGGCGGATTCTCCAAAGTAATTACGGCTCGGCCGGAATGCGGCGCGCCTCAACATGCCGGACAAACCTACCACTGTTTATGCCCGATGTGACCACGATTTATGCAGAATCACCGTGATCCCGTGGCACCCGGGACTCGCCGGCAATGAAATCGCGCCAACGTTTCGGGCGTCGGGAGTCTATGGGTCGATCAGGACTCCGGGATTCATGACCCCGGCCGGGTCTAACGACTTCTTTGCTGCGCGCAGGGCATCGGCGAATAGCGGCGGCCTCTGCCTGTCGTACCACGGCCGGTGGTCTCTTCCCACGGCGTGGTGATGGGTGATCGTGCCCCCGGCGGCAATAACGGCGTCGGAGGCGGCCTCCTTAATTTCAGTCCACATTGCCAGTTCTGAACCGCGTCGCCCCGGGGCGGTAAAGGTGTAGTACGGTGCCGGTCCATCTGGGTATACATGGGTGAATCTGCACGAAACCTCTCCCCTGCCGCACACCCTGACCAGGGCATCGTTGACCGCTGCCCTGACCGACAGATCGAATTCCGGCCAGCGGTCCCACGTGATCGCCGATTCGAACGTATCGAGGATCAGTCCGAGTCCAGCCGTTTCGTTCCACTTGTACGGCATGTTGATGAACGTATTTCGCCAAACCGTTACGGGATCCACGCCTTCGTCAATTCCGCCGCCCTGCTCCCGCCGATTCTCGTTGAGCACGCTGCCGCCGGCGTCCCTGGCTATTTCGAGCGCCTCTCTGAGTTTGGCGTCTTGCGGGACGTCGGCCGACTCGAACCCGAGGATCAGCAGGGCTTTCGAGCCGTCCATGGCCGCGAAATTTCGGGCCTCCAACGGGTCCAATACACGACAGTTGGCAGGCCACATCCTGGACTGCACAACGGCCCTTGCCGCATTGCATGCCGCCTCAAATGTGGGAAACGTCACGCCGGCGCCTGCTCGAAATCGCGGCCGCGCGTGCAACCGTACCCACGCTTCCGTGACGATGCCAAGGATGCCCTCACTACCGATCACGAGACGGTCCGGGCTCGGTCCGGCGCCGCTGCCTGGTAGCCGGCGGGACTCGTAGGCGCCGGCCGGCGATACCATCCGCACCGACTCGACGAGATCGTCGATGTGCGTGTGATTGGTAGCAAAGTGTCCGCCTGACCGGGTCGCGATCCAGCCCCCAAGGGTCGAGAACTCGAAACTTTGCGGGAAATGACGGAGCGTCATGCCGTGGGGCTTGAGTTGCGCTTCGAGTACCGGCCCGAGCGCCCCACCTTGAATTCGGGCGGCCTGGGAAACAGTATCGACTTCGAGAACCCTGTCGAGGGCCGTGAGGTCGATGCTCACGACGCCATCCGACCCTTCGGGAGGCTCAACCCCGCCTACGACCGACGATCCACCCCCGTACGGAATCGCCGCGTATCCGGATGACGCGCAGAAGTCGAGCAACGCGACGACCTGCTCCTCATTCATCGGGCGAGCGATGATATCGGGCGAGTTGTCGAACGACCCATCGAACTTTCTTACGCGGTCCCTGAAACTGTGTCCGTAGCTGTGCGTCGCGCGCTCGTGAAGGTCCGTCGAACAGATGGACAGCAATCCCGCCGGCGGATTGATCCGCGGCGGACGCAGGCGCAAGTCCTCCACCCGCGGCGGACGAGTTTCTTCCAGCGGAATTCCGAATCGTCTCGACGTCTCAAACGCGGCGCGGCGGCGTTGCGCGGTCGTGGGTTCGGACGATTCCATTCCCCATGCCCAGATGCTCCTTCGGTCAGTCAATCGCCACTCCCTTGGTCATCAGTCAACAGTCAATCCCGAATCAATTCCGTGCCGCGGTTGCAAATTCCAGCGCTCAGCCCGGCAGAGGGCCGCGCCGAAACGCGAACTGTAAATCCTCCCGCCGGAACGCGCCCGCGGATGCGCCAGGACCACGGCGAAGGCCTCGCTTCGCATGGAAGATTATCTATGTTCTCGTGAATTCGACCCGCATCACCTACCGACATTGATCGTCATTTCCTGTAACATATGCGGTCGCCATGGATGTAAAACGTAAACACAAGGTTCATCCAGAGCGGAGGTCAATCGAAATGGGTTCGTTAACCGCGCAGCAGGTTGAAGGCTTCTACAAGTACGGGTTCTTGAAGGTCGACGGTGTCCTTGACCCGGAAGAGTACCTCGACCCGATTATTGATGAGTATTCCGGCGTCCTCGACCGGCTGGCAGATGAGCTTTACGACAAAGGCGAAATCAAGTCCAGATACGAGGATTTGCCGTTCGGCGATCGAGTCACTGCGATTTATGCCGAAACAGGGAAGCAGTGGGGCGGTTACTTCGATTTTTCCCTGCCGTTTATGGGAGTGACCGAAGAGACACCGTTCTGGACAGGGCAAGCCGTCCTGAACGCGCTGACTGCGGAGCCGTTGCTCGACGCCGTCGAATCGCTTATCGGGCCGGAAATCTACTCCAATCCGGTACAGCACGTACGAATCAAGCCCCCCGAGCAGTACTTGCCCAAGAATGCGAACGGCGAGCCGGTGATCGGCGCCACGGAATGGCATCAGGATCACGGCGTGGTGACTGTGGAAGCGGACGAAACGAACATGATCACGGCGTGGTTCTCACTCACCGACGCGGCGATCGAGCAGGGCCCGCTGAAGATCGTACCGCAGAGCCACGACAGCGGACTGCTCACGCACTGCCTCAACTACCAGGGCACGGGGCGAAGGGTCATCCCCGAGAACTTGTTCGATATCGACTCCACACTGCCGATGCCGGCCAAGCGCGGCGACGTTATCTTCCTGCACAGGGAGACGGTGCACGGGTCTCTGGCGAACGTCAGCGAGAAGATCCGGTGGAGTTTTGACCTTCGGTACAACCCGATTGGCCAGCCAACCGGACGAGACGCGTTCCCAGGATTTGTGGCCCGCAGCCGCAAGAATCCGGAAGCGGAACTCAGGGACGCAGAGACCTGGACCGACATGTGGGCGAAAACTCGCACAAAGATGGCCAGCATCAACCAGGGTGACATGGGCGACGTGAAATTCGGTCGATGGAACGAAGGACACCCTGACTGCGCATAACCCCGCAGCCAGAGCAGTTTCGCCGGTTCGCCGGCGACAGCGAACGGCGGGACGCCCATCCGGGTGTCCCGTCTTCGCGTTGGGCAAAAATCGAATCGGCTGGCGGTTCTGTTTATCAGATCTGGCCGCGGGGCCGGACGTGACTGATTCCAATCAGGTGGGTTCTGGTAATCTTGAGTCCAGAGGTGGGCTTTATTCGCGGCGGCACGCCGTGAAACGCCCTAGACAAGGAATCAACGATCATAGGCGTGACAGCGCCAGAGTGAATCAAAAATGCCTGAAATTACAGCGACTCTTACCCGCAATGACGTGATGGATGCCCTTCGGGACGTGTACGACCCCGAAATTCCGGTGAATGTTGTAGACCTCGGCCTCATCTATTCAGTGGAGGTCGAAGATGGCGACGTCCACGTCGAGATGACGCTCACAGCGGCGGGATGCGGCATGGGCCCGTACATTGCCCAGCAGGCGGAATGGCGAATCGCCGAGATTGAAGACGTCGAGGACGTGCAGGTGGATGTCGTCTTTGACCCGCCATGGTCACCCGACATGATCACAGATGACGGCAAACGTCTGCTGGGACTCGACTAAAGATTGAACTGCCGCTGCGGCGTAGGTTGTGCTGGGTTTACCGGTTGCGACGCCTGCGGCCGGATGCCGCGGTTCAAAATAAGGCTTCGATGATGCCGCCAGACCATCAACAACCCCCCTTGGTTAACCACCGATGACCTCCCCGCGCAGGAAGCTAACCCCGCAGGAAGAGGCCCGGCTCGCGAGCGTCCGGGAAAATTTTCGACAGCGCAAGGCAATCTCCGACAAGCTGAATCGCATCCGCAAGCGGATCGGGGTTTACAGCGGCAAGGGGGGCGTCGGCAAAACGACGGTGGCGGTCAACGTTGCGGCCATTCTGGCGCAAGAAGGCTCTAACGTGGCCTTGTTCGACTGCGACATTGACTGCCCGAACGTCACCCGCATCCTGCGCATTACCGAAGGCCCGACCCACGAAGACGGCGTGTTCTACCCTTCGTCCCGGTTCGGCGTGAAGGTTATGTCGATGGCCTTCTTCCAGGAAGATGAGGAAGAGGCGATCATTTGGCGGGGGCCGATGATCCACAACGCCATCAATCAGTTCCTGACGATGACCGAGTGGGGCGACCTCGACTACATGGTCGTGGATCTGCCGCCGGGCACATCAGACGCGCCTCTGACCGTGATGCAGACGCTCAATATCGACGGTTTTGTCGTCGTGACCAGCCCGCAGGAATTGGCCGCGCTGGACGCGAAACGCTCCATAAACATGATCCGCAAGCTGAATCTCCCTGTTCTGGGAATAGTCGAGAACTTTTCGGGTCCGATCTTCGGGTCGGGCGCGGGCGAAGATCTGGCAGAAGAAATGCGTCTTCCGTTCCTCGGCAGAACCGCAATGCGCGAAGAGTACCGTGACGCCCGCCGGCCGGCCGTGTTCGAGTCGGACGCGATCGCCGATGAGTACCAGCACATCGCTTCCGAACTGAGGAGGCAGATTAGCCTGCTCGACGAGTCCGGCTAACACCTCGTCGGACGGGCCGACGACGGTGAACTGCCTTTGCGGCCCAACAGTCCGAATTCGTGGAGACCGGCGTTCGTCCGAGCCCGGTAGTCTTCCCTCACCGGCGTTACTTCCCCGCCGCAAACACCTCGACGGTTTCCCGCAGCGTTCGGTTGCGATCGACAGTTTCCGGGCGTTCGTCACCAAGGGGCGACGCGGCGACAATCCTGAATATTTCGGCAGCGCCGTGATGAAAGCCCCCAGTTACGCCGACGCTTTCGAACGTGGCCGCGATCTCCTCCATCTCGCCCACCCATCTGAACGCCTTGCCGGGCAGCCCGATCACAGATTGCATCTGCGCGAGCACGTTTGCCTGGCTTGACGACATTTCCGCTTCCAGTTCGCTCGACAGCCCCAACCGCTGTGTGGCGATCAGCGCTGCGGTCTGCAAGCCGGCAACGCCCTTCGTCAGGGATGCGTAGCACATCTTCATTGCCGACGCCCTTCCAACCTCGCCTCCCAACAACGGCGCCATGATTCCCTTACCGTCCAGTTCGCCGAGCACCGCTTCGTGCGGCCCAGAGGCGTAGAAACGCGGCGGCGACCCGGACCCTGGCGGCCCTCCGATGATTCCGGCGTCTATGAACCGCCCGCCCGCTGCTTCAATGATCATGCCCAGCTCGCGTGCCGTATCGGGCGACACTGCGTTGCAATCGGCGTACGCGGGGCTTGCGCCGGTTCGTTCCATCGCTGCGGCGGCCTCGCGGGCCACCGATATCGCCTCTGCCGGAACCAGTATCGACATCACGAGGTCCGACTCTTCGACGATACGGTCGATTCCCGACACGGCGCGGAACCCCGACTTTTGGGCCAAAGCGCGGGTTCGTTCGCTGCGGCCGTCGAGGTTGGTCACCACGTCGTAGCCGCTCTCGCGGAGGACTTTGCCGACAGCCGAACCCATGCTGCCGGGACTCAGAATCGCAATTGTTCCGAGTGGCATTTTCTGACTCCTTCTAATGGCCTGATCGCCCAACCATACCGGTCTGGACGCTCCTATGAGCGACAAAAAGAGGCCCACGCCTGTCAGGGCGCGGGCCGTGTTTGTTGTCCTTTTGCTTTTCGCTTATGCCGGGACAGCTTGCTTGAGGACGTCGGCCATGGCTGCTCCGACGATCTTGTCCTCGCCTTCCGACAGGCCGAACACGTGAATTGTGATGCCCGTTCCACCAAGCTTGATTCGAGTCCAGATCGGGGGGTCGTTTTCCTTGAGCTTAGCTATGACGTCTTCCTCGGTCATGCCGGCCACTTCGGCGTCGAT